>CAZYAM010000010.1:0-9506 GCA_964645575.1 uncultured Ignavibacteriaceae bacterium | reverse complement strand
CCGCTCGTAAGTTTTTCAAGGGCCTCTTTGCCATTGGAAGCCTCAATTGTATCTGTGAAACCCACAGTCTTTAACGCATTTGTGATAATGCGCCGTATGGTGATTGAATCATCCACAATGAGAATCTTGATTGATGCCATGGTACTGTCCTTTTATAGTTTTAGTATTAATATTGTTTTTTCTCATTTTTTATATTGTCTTCTTTCCGTTTTAAAGTGCAATTTTATAACTACTTTATATATCGGTAAAAAAACGATTTGTCATTAGGATTTTTCCTATACTCACTCTGTGTGTGGAATTGTTTTATTGATAAATCGAAAGACTTCTCTTTGTATGGCTTCAGCGCTAAGTGGTTTTTCTAAAAACGCCATCGCTCCACCTTCCATTGCAAGGTCTTTGTTCTTTAAATCGGTCATCGAAGAGAGTACAATAATCGGGACGTCGCAATGCTCCGGAGTTTCTCGAAAAGTACGCATGAATTCAAAACCGTCCATATCGGGCATATTGAGATCTAAGATAATAAGATCGAACTTTTCTGACGGCATCAGCTCCAGCGCTTCTATTCCGTCTCCCGCCGTAACCACTCGGAATCCTTTCATATTCAACGATGCGGCAACGAACTTTCTCACCGTCGCAGAATCGTCTACAACCAGAATTACTTTTTCCATACTCTACTACTCCTTCTTGTAAGCTGTCGTCCGGGGAATGCTAACCAGTTTGAATGCTGCTGAAATCCTGTGTAGCACCTCCGAGAAACCGATAAAAAGATATCCGCCCCGATTAAGGCTGTTGAACAGATCTCCAACGACCTGAATTTTTGCCTTTTCATCAAAGTAGATTAAAACATTTGCGCAGAATATGAAATCAAAATGCATCATTCTGCGCATCTTTTCCCGATCTATCAAATTCATATATTCGAAACGAACAAGTTCTTTTACTCCTTTTTTCAATCGATAGATTCCGCCGGATTGGTCGAAATATTTTTCTAAATAAAGTTTAGGCGTACTGCGGATTGAATACTGCTTGTATTCTGCTTTGCATGCCATGTCCAGTACTGCCGTATTTATATCTGTACCTACAATTTCAATATCCAGATCATTGTATTTAGGTTTAAGATGTTCGAGATACAGCATTGCTAATGTATAAGGCTCTTCTCCTGAAGAACATGCTGCACTCCATATTCTCAGCGTTCGGTTATTACATGATTTCTTTGTTTTGATAACTTCCTCGGCAAGTTTCTGTTCAAATGCATCGATTTGCGCATCGTTTCGGAAGAAGAACGTTTCATTGATCGTAATTATATTGCATAGGAACTCAAATTCTTCATTTTTTTGTTGTCCGTACTTTAGTAAATGAACATAATCCTCGAAATGCCTGAGTTTGAGTACTTGCAGGCGTTTTAACAGCCTTCCCTCGAGCAAGTATTTCTTTTTCACGGGGAAATAAATACCTGTTTTTGAATATATAAAATCCCTGAGTACGACAAAGGTTTCGTCTATAAGCTTTGGAGCAGAGTCAACTCGGATTTTATCTTGGACCGGTTTGAACATATTCAATTCGCTCCACAATCAAGTGCTTTATTTCCATCGGTTAGTTTAATCGATTCCAGCGAGACTCCAGCTGTTTGGAAAGCCATGAGAGCAGCTTCCCGCACTACATCGTTTTCATCGTCGACAAATCGAGCGATACATTCTAAAGCGCGTCGCGTCGGCATAGCTACCAGCTGTTCGATCATACGCGCACGCGACCATGGATCCATATCAACCATGACATTTTGAAGAAATTCAGCAGCACTATCACAGTCGATTCTAAAAAGTGTGTCTGCTATAATTTCCCAATCTTCTTGATTTGCCGTATGCCAAGCTTCTGAAGTTATTTTAAAGGCTCGTTCCAATTCATTATTATCAATTCTGTATCCGCGAAAGCCCTTAAAGGAGCGTGAAAATTCTCCGGCAAGTTTGCCTATCAGCATTATGATCTGTATTTTTCCACGTGTTGCTTCTGATTCGAGGCATTCGACTGCTATTTGGAATACTCGCGGCCTGATCGACATCTGCGCTACGATAACGAAATCCATTTCCTCGGAAATTCCAAGAGAAAGAAGCAGTTCCTTTGTGACGATAGGATCTTTAAATTGCACCAGTCCCTTTGCAGCACTCAGTTGGATTTGATAATTATCATTGTGCAAAGCATGCAACAAATCATTCCGCATTTTTTCTTCTAACCGATATTCAAGATTACACCTTTCAATAATTAATACTATTTCGTGAAGCAACACATCACGGAGTGGATCTTTGATTGCCTCATAATTTGCCAGAAGTACTTCAAGCGTGCTGGCATCTCCTACAATTCCTAAAGCGTCGAGCAACGCGAAAAGATATATTCCCTCCGCGTTGCCGGCGTTGATTGCATCCCGATATTTACTCTCGAGGTATTCACGGACAGAATCGCCACCAATCTTTCCAAGTGCCTCGATTGCAATGATACGAGCAAATGGACAATGCTCAAATGCATTAAAAATCGGTTTGACAGCTTCACGGCTGCCAATATTACCGATAGCCTCAATGACCGCAACTATAACATTTTGATCCGGGTCTCTCAATAGCGGTAATAGATAGTAAACCGGTTCCTTAATCTTGATCTCTCCAAGTATATCAACCGCTAATTTTCGAATGTCCTTGTCAGCATCTCTCAAATACGGAACAATCGCTTGCACAGAAACTTCCCGCAATTGGATAAGTATTTTAGCGGCAAGATTTCGAGAAGTAATATTCTCATCTCCGATATGGTGGACAATCATTCGAGCAGTCGCTGCTCCTCCGATGGCGAGAAGTGTACGTGAAACAGCATCCGCTACTCCTCTGTTTTCATCTTCCAAGGCAGCAGAAAGAACTGCAAGCGCATTTCGGTCGTTACATCCTGATAGGTCTTCTGCAGCTCTGCGACGGACATCAGGATCTGTGTCTGTCAGAAGGAGAGAGATAATATTTTTGGTTTTTTCATCCATAGGACTCGCTTTAATTCATTTGTAATCAATATATTCCTTTACACATCAAAACCACATTATTCTGACTTAAATGACATTGAATACAATTTTTGAATTACCGGGTCATTAAGGTTATCACGAGTAACCTCATACACACCAGTATCAATCTTTAAGGATATTTTCTCTCCACGGATGTAATCGACTATTGTCTTGACGCTTTGATGTCCTATGCGTGATGGATCATGGGCTATCAATGTATTTATTTCTCCGTTCTTTAATGCTTCAATCAGAGGAAGGGTTGCATCGAAACCAACGAATTTGATTTTGCACGCCAATTTGGTGTCTCTTAATGCAAGCAACATGCCCATTGTTGATATTTCATTAGGGCAAAAAATGCCATCGGCTTCCTTGAGTTGTTTTAGTAAGTCTATACTCACCTTTTTAGCTTCATCTATGGACCCTCCCGCATATTGATCTTTCACGATCAATTGAATACCTCTTTCTTTGTCGATAACTTCGAGGAATCCTTCTTCACGTTCTGTTATATTACCTTGGCCTTTTACATATCGTAGCAGCACGATCTTGCCTTTACCCTTCAATAATTTTATAAGATTCTCGCCTGCAAGATTCCCGGCTTTTCTATTATCTATGCCGACGAAACTGATAAAATCCTTTCCGGGTGTTCCTTTGATCGCACTATCGAAAATCAAAACAGGAATTTTATTTTTCATCGCCCTGGAAACAGATCCAACCAGTGCATTATTATCTATCGGCGAGAGGACTATTCCTGATACACCTTCATTGATACACTGTTCAACAATTGAAATCTGTTGCGCTATATCCTCTTCTGTTTTTGGAGACTTCCATATGATCTCAACATCTTTTGATGTAACAGCTCCTATTTTTGCGCCTGCATAAACCGATTTCCAGAAATGAGCTTCCTTACCTTTTGGTACAATAGCAATCCTTAGTTTTTCTTGCGGGAACAGATATGTTTGTAATCCCGACATAAGAATCATAACGGACAAAATATTTATAATTGTGTTTTTCGTGTTTCTACCTTATTTGTTTAAGTATATGTACATCAGGAAACGAATTAAGCTGAATAAGTCTCCTATTAGTTTATAATTTTCATCTAATATTCGTTTTCATAAATATTTAAAACTATTAATCTGATATACCCGGCAATGCAAGCACTTTCTGGATATCCGGATCATTAAGATTGTTACGAGTTATTATGCGAACATCAATGTCAACCTTTGTGTCCACTTTCTTTCCACGAATATAATCGACTATAGTCTTAACACATCGGTATCCCATCTGCGATGGATCCTGAGCAATAAGAGCACTGATTTCACCTTTTTTTAGTGCTTCAATCGCAGAAGCTGGTGTGTCAAAACCAACATATTTCACTTTACCAGCCAGATTAAGATTTCGTAGTGCAAGAAGCATCCCCAAAGTTGATTGTTCATAAGAGCAAAATATACCGTCGGCTTCCTTCAGTTTGTCAGCCATCTTCAAACATTCATCCCTTGCTTCATCCACCGTGCCGCTCACGAAATGATCCTTATCAATCACACGAATGTTGGAGTGCTTTGCTATCACTTCAAGAAATCCTTCTTCACGACTCGTTATATTATTCGATTGATCAGCTCTGTATCTCAGGATTACCACATTACCTTTACCTCCTAGCATTTTAACTAATTGCTCACCTGCTGCAATTCCCGCTTTCTTGTTGTCTATACCGACATAACTAATAAAATCTTTTCCTGGAGTTCCCTTAAGTGCGCTGTCAAAAACCAAAACCGGTATCTTTTTCTTTGTGGCTTTAGCAACGGGCCCAGCCAAAGCTTCTTTATCTAATGGTGCAATGATTATCGCAGATACATTTTCAGAAACACACTGTTCAACAGTTGAAATCTGTCGTGCAATATCATTCTCCTTTGACGAGGCTTTCCAGACTACCTCAACATCTCCCAATGCAAGACCTCCTAATCTCACGCCCGAGTGTACTGATTTCCAAAACAGCGCAGTGCTGCTTTTAGGAATAACGACAATCTTGAGTTTTTCTTTTGAGAACAGAAACATCTGTAGTGTCGTCAAAAGGACTGCAACGAACACGAACCGTATGATATTTTCTTTCATGGCTTTATCCTTTTTTTTTATAGAGTGATACTCATTTTTCTATAACTGGCATCGCAAGCAATCTTTGAATTTCAGGGCTATTGATATTTTCGCGAGTAACAATCTGTACATCGGTATTAATCATTGGATCAATTTTTTTGCCACGTAAATAATCCACCATTGCCTTAATGCACAGATACCCCATACGTGCAGGATCCTGAGCAACCAAAGCGCTGATTTCACCTCCCTTTAACGCTTTCACAGCTTCAACAGGTGTATCGAAACCGATAAATTTCACTTTGCCGGCTAGTCCAAGTTTGCGTAAAGCGATGAGCATAGCCTTTGTTGTTTGTTCATAAGAGCAGAAAATACCGTGTGCTTCCTTCAGTTTATCAGCCATCTTCAAGCTTTCATTCACAGCATCGTCGACCGTGACCCATGCATAACGGTTCTTCTCGATGACTTGAATGCCTTTGTATTTAGCCATTGCTTCGAGAAATCCTTTTTCACGGTCCACAATGCTGGCTTGAGTCGCCGGGACTCGCAGCATGACGACCTTACCTTTGCCTCCGAGTAATTTGGCTAAGTGCTCGCCTGCAAGGACACCTGCTTTTTTATTGTCTATGCAGACAAAACTGATATAATCTTTTCCTGCTTTTCCTTTGAGTTGGCTGTCAAAAATCAGGACGGCTATTTTTCTCTTCACAGCTTTGGCAAGTGGTATTGCCAATGAATCTTTTTCTATTGGCGCGAGGATTATTCCGGAGACACCTTCTGCAATACACTGTTCAACGACAGAAATCTGTGACAACGTATTTTCCTCTTGAGGGACTCTCCAGACAACCTCAACATTTCCTAATGCAACGGATCCTAATTTAGCGCCTACAAGTACCGCTTGCCAGAATACGCCTATTTTGTTTTTAGGAACAACAGCAATCCTTAATTTTTCTTGTGGAAGTACAAATGTCCATATTCCCGATATAAGGATCGACGTCGCCAGGAAACGAATGATTGTTCTTTTCATAATTCACTCCTTTGTTTAATATTATTTAAACTCATTTACTGTGTCGATTCAAGCTGTTGTTTCTCCTTATCGCGAAGAAGCCGTTCAAGATCCAAGAGAATAAGCAAACGATTCTCCATTTTTGCCACGGATATGATATACTCCGATCCTATACCGGCAATAATAGAAGGCGGAGGTTCTGTTATGTTCTTAGGTATCCTTATCACTTCACGAACCGAATCCACAATAAAACCGACGACCATGCTCTCTAATTCAACGACGATGATGCGCGTATTTTTATCGCTTTCTTTTGGCGGAAATCCAAAACGCCTCCTTAAATCAATAATAGGAATAACTTTTCCGCGAAGATTAATAACACCTACGACAAACTCAGGTGAATTCGGCACTCGAGTAATCTCTACCACTCTATTGATTTCTTGAATGCGTTGGATATCCAATCCAAACTCTTCCTGCCCAATCATAAAACTCACAAGCTGGAGCAGCTCTTCCGTTTGAGCTTTAATTCCTTTCGGTGCCTTTACATCCATTGTTGTTGCCATCTCTATACTCCTTTTTTAATCATATAAAAATTCAAATCTCTTCGCAGCTGTTTTGCGATATCAATATTTTGCATTTCATTTAACATTCTTCTTCTAAACGTAATAATCTCCTAAGAACTATTCTTATTGCCTTTCGCGTGTCTAATTTGTGCAATAGTAATAAGTTATAACATCAGCAAAAGCCTGATTCTTCTATAAAGTTTAACCTATCTCAGATGAATCCTACGAATGAAACCATATGTAATGAAAACCGCACCCTCCTATCGCGAAAATAGCCGATAATTGCATACTATATTCCATTTTTAAACCTAATTAAATGAGCAATGATTAAAGATGACTACATTAATTTAAGCTTACTAATGATGATAGAAAGAAGTGCAAAAACATTTATGATAAAATAGGAAGGTAATATTTCGACAAAGATAGACAGAATTGACCATAAAAGAAGGCGCACAAAATTAATTATGTCATTCTATCTCTTTTGATGAGAATATTTTTAGAATGCTGAATACGGCTACTGCAAACAAGAGCTACTTCAGCAGACTGTTTTGCAGAGAATATGTCACAATCTGGGCATTATTCTCCATGCCCATTTTCTGCAAAATATGAGTACGATGCGTACTCACTGTTTTTACGCTTACCGAGAGTTCTACGCCTATAGATTTTAAAGATTTTCCTTGCGCAATCATCAACATGATTTGATATTCGCGATCGGAAAGATGTTCATGCGGCAGTTTCGGCGATCCTCGACTTACATTTTGGGCGATTGATTCTGCAAGCAATTGTGAGATATATACTTTTCCCGATGCTACACGCCTGATTGCTTGAATAAGCTGTTCAAGAGCTATGTCTTTCGAGAGATACCCGGATGCGCCTAAGTTCAATGCACGAATTCCGAATACTTCTTCCGGATTCATACTCAACACAAGAATGGCCATATCAGGTTTTTCAGATTTAATCCTTCTTATCGTCTCAAGCCCATCAAGCTTCGGCATTGAGAGATCAAGTACCAGAACGTCATAGTCAGCGTTTCTAATCTTTTCCATAACCTCAAGACCATCAGATGCCTCATCTTCAACTTTAATATCCGGCACATCTTTCAAAATAGTTTTTAGACCTTTTCGAACTATCGGGTGGTCATCCGCGATAAGAACACTAATCATAATTTGTTCTCTCCATTATTCTCATTATTAAGTGGAACTTCCACTAACAACATTGTTCCCTTCCCGGGTTTACCGTCAACTGTAAGCGTTCCGCCAACCATTCGAATCCGCTCACGTATTCCTACTAATCCTAATGATGTATTTCCCGTCATTTCTTTTTTCGTTATACCCCGTCCGTCATCTCTAATAGAGAAAAGTATAGAATCCGATTTCCTCGATAATCGTATAAACACATTTTGTGCTTGTGCATGACGCACGACATTAGTCAATGCTTCTCGAAAAATCCGATACAGAACTGCGGCAATTTGTCCCTTTACTTCGAATTCAGGAGGTTCGATTGTCACAATTCCTTTAATGCCTATTTTCTTTTCTATCTGATCAACATCCCACTGCAACGCACCGCCAAGTCCAAGTGCATCAAGCTGCGGCGGTCGAATCTCTTTAGAGATTCGTTTCACAGAAGCCAACGCTTCATTCAGCGATACCATCATTTCATCGATTTTCGCAATAACTTCGGAATCGCCTTTTGTTCCCTCTAATCTAAGCCAACTTAAGTCAAATTTCAAGATGGTAAGCAGTTGGCCAAGATCATCATGAAGTTCACGCGAAATTCGCTTTCGTTCTTCTTCAAGAATATGTTCAAGATGCTCCGTGAAATGCTGTAATTGCTTCCGTGAAGTCTCTAGTTCTTGCTCTGCTTTCCGCCGCTCTGTAATATCACGGCTCACCATAACCATCCTCTGCTCACCCGACGAGGTATTATAGACCCGTCCTGAAGATTCAAACCAGTGCCAGCCACCCATTCTATCGCGGTAACGATACATCGCACTCCCGCCTTTTTTATTGAGGATTTCTGCAATAAGAGCTTTATCTTTGCTAAACACCTTAGAAAGCACGTTAGTACCGACCATGTCCACCGGTCTGAAATCAAGAATTGACTTTACATTCGGACTAACGTATAGAAATATACCTTCAAGACTGACTTCCGTAACAAGATCCGTAGAATTTTCAACGAGCAGACGATACCGTTCTTCGCCTTCGCGCAGTGATTCTTCAGCACGCTTCCTTTCAGTAATATCAAAAACAAACCCTTCGTAATATAGTATTTGCCCTGTTTTATCTCTGACATCATGGACCGTCATTAAAACCCATATTGTGGAGCCGTCTTTCTTTTTCCATCTAGTTTCATAATTCATCGATACATTATGGCCGGCCATATCATGTTGAAAGATAAATTGCTCCAAATCTTGTACATCACTATAAATCGTTTCCCCCATATTGCACCCGACAAATTCGTTCTCAGAATTATACCCTAACATCTGTGCGATACTGCTATTGGCACTGAGTAGTTTCCCGGTCCGGGTCGACTGATAAATACCAATCGGAGCCCACGTAACAATGTCTCTGTATTTCTTCTCACTGACTTGAAGTGCTTTTTCTGCTCTTTGTCGTTTTGTGATATCTGTTGCCACTCCGACTAAAGAAATAGCCTGCCCTTCGCTAACAATAGGAGCTTCTTGAATCTCCAGCCAGACACGACTTCCTTTTCTGCTTATCAGCTCAAGTTCATATGCCTGTTGTCGCTCGCCGGTCTGAATTGCCTTCTTTGCATGCTCACAGCCAAGCTTATTAACCGGATTATCCGTCATGAAATCCGCAAAACAAACTAT
>CAZYAM010000009.1:43412-44888 GCA_964645575.1 uncultured Ignavibacteriaceae bacterium | reverse complement strand
TTGCATTTCCGGCAAATTTTGGCTTAATTGAAATCGTCCAGAATTATTTTGGATGACCTCATCCCGAATCTGCGAGAGCAGATTTCGGGATCTTAATTCAGGTTGAACATATAAATCCTATTGACAAATTTTTGGAGTTTAATCATGTCACAAACTATTACAGATGTATGGGCACGTGAAATCCTCGACTCGCGGGGGAATCCTACTATTGAAGTGGAAGTTGAATTAGAAAACGGCACTATCGGCAGAGCGGCAATTCCAAGCGGCGCATCGACAGGTGAAAACGAAGCTGTTGAATTACGTGACGGCGATAAAACGCGGTACCTTGGTAAAGGTGTTCTTAAGGCAGTGGAGAATGTGAATAATATCATCTGCAAAGAGGTTACGGATTTTGATGCGCTTGACCAGGTTGGTATCGATAAAATGATGATTGCTTTAGACGGTACACCGACAAAAGCAAAATTGGGCGCTAATGCCATTCTTGGTGTTTCACTTGCAGTAGCAAAAGCGGCAGCGCTGTCATTGAAAGTACCTCTCTACCGTTATATTGGCGGTACGAACGCAAAAATTCTTCCCGCTCCGATGATGAATATTGTAAACGGCGGATCTCATGCGGATAATAATGTGGATTTTCAGGAATTCATGATCTTTCCACTTGGTGCTCCGACTTTTAAAGAGGCATTGCGTATGGGTGCGGAAGTGTTTCATACATTAAAGGGAGTGCTGAAGAAAAGAGGATACAATACTGCGGTTGGCGATGAAGGCGGTTTTGCTCCGAATCTGAGATCCAACGACGAAGCAATTGAAGTCATACTCGAAGCAATTTCGAAAGCAGGCTACAAACCGGGCTCGCAAATTTACATTGCTCTTGATCCGGCGGCCAGCGAATTCTATGATACTGAAAAGAAAAAGTATGTTTTACATAAATCCGATAAATCTGAAAAATCTTCGTCGGAAATGGTCAAGTTCTGGGAGAATTGGGTAAAGCAATATCCGATCGTATCGCTTGAAGACGGAATGGCTGAAGGCGATTGGGACGGCTGGAAGATGCTGACGGATACAGTTGGTAAAAGGATACAGCTTGTTGGCGACGATGTATTTGTCACCAATGTCGAATATCTCTCCAAAGGAATTAAAATGGGTGTTGCGAATTCCATTCTTATAAAAGTCAACCAGATTGGTACACTCACCGAAACACTAGATGCTGTTGAAATGGCGAAATGTGCGCATTACACAACGGTTTTCAGTCACCGATCCGGCGAAACGGAAGATACAACACTTGCCGATCTCGCTGTAGCGACCAATTGTGGAATGATCAAAACAGGTTCTGCAAGCCGTACTGACCGGATTGCAAAGTATAATCAGCTCATGCGTATTGAAGAAGAGCTCGGCTCCAATTCTATCTATGCAGGCAAATCGGCAGTGAACGCAAAGTTGTAAATTATATATGAACCTATGGCTGGGAAGAATATTTTC
>CAZYAM010000009.1:42137-43312 GCA_964645575.1 uncultured Ignavibacteriaceae bacterium | reverse complement strand
CTTGGCAATCGCGGTATAAAAGTCATTCTCTCCGATAAAATTTCTTCTACACCGGCAATTTCACTTGTCACAAAGAAAATGAATGCTGCCGCCGGTGTGGTCATTACGGCGAGCCATAATCCCGCAAAATATAACGGCTTTAAAATCAAAGGAAATTTTGGCGGCCCTGCTTTTCCCGAAACGGTCGAGAAAGTCGAAAAGGAACTTGCAAAAATTCGAAATTCGAAATTCGAAATTCGAAAATCATTTAATGAATTGGTTGAAAAAGGAATAATAAAAAAAATCGATTTCACCGCCATTTATATCGAAGACATTAAAAGTAAAATCGATATCGACCTGATCAAATCCGCCGATATCAAAATTGCCTACGATGCGATGTATGGAGCAGGCCAGGGTGTAATGGATCAAATTCTGCCGCTGACAACGTCTATTCGCGGGACATACAATCCTTCGTTCGGCGGAAGCCATCCCGAACCTTTACCGCAGCACACAAAGCCGCTTCTCGAGGCAGTTCTGAAAAACAATTGTGATATCGGTATTGCTACGGACGGCGATGCGGATCGTGTCGGAGCATTCGATGAAAAAGGAAACTTTGTCGATTCACACCGTATCTTTGCTCTAGTGTTAAAATATTTGGTCGAAGAAAAGAAAATGACCGGTGAAGTGGCTAAATCATTTTCCGTCAGTCAAATTATTAACAAGATGTGCAATAAGTACGGCTTAGTATTGCATGAAACTCCGGTAGGATTCAAATATCTCTGTCGGTTAATGGTCGAACGTGACATTCTGATTGCAGCAGAGGAGAGCGGTGGAGTAGGTGTTAAAGGGCATTTACCGGAACGCGACGGTACGTATATCGGACTTCTTCTTGCGGAAATCATGGCCGTGCGGAAGAAGAAACTCAGCGAGCTTGTAAATGAGTTGATGTCGGAATACGGGTGGCATTATTTCAACAGATATGATGCACATTTGACCGGAAAAGAAAAGAATAGAATTATGGCCTATTATAAAAAGGCGCCAAAGCAGATTGCCGGGCTCGCCGTTCAACGCATTGAAACAAAAGATGGTTATAAACTTTTTGTCGAGAACGGATGGGTGCTTGTCCGTGCTTCAGGTACAGAACCGTTGATCCGGTTTTATGCGGAAGCGGAAACGCTTGCAAAAGTTGAAGCTTT
>CAZYAM010000009.1:20277-42037 GCA_964645575.1 uncultured Ignavibacteriaceae bacterium | reverse complement strand
AAAAGTTATGCTGAAGCAAAAGTAGTAAAGATTGAACACCCTTCACCGCTGCGTGTAGAACCACGCTGTAAATATTTCGGCGTTTGCGGAGGATGCAGGTGGCAGCATGTAGATTATCAAGCACAGCTTCGTTTCAAACAGCAGCAGGTGGCAGATGTGTTTGAGCGTATTGGAAGTTTTTCAAATATCAATATTCTGCCTATTATTGGAGCAGACGATATTTATTTTTATCGGGGAAAGATGGAATATTCTTTTGCCGAACAGCAATGGTTAAATACTCCACCATTGAAATCTGAAAAAAATAGTGTTCTTGAAAGTGCATCGAAAGGGAATCAACAGCCCGTCTTTCTTGGTTTGCATGTTCCTCAAAGATATGATAAGGTCCTGGATCTGAATGAATGTCATCTCCAATCTTCCGTCTCCAATAGTATTCTGAATTTTACCAGAGATTTTGCACGACGGAATAATCTTAGTGTTTATGATACAGACCGCAACGAAGGCTATCTTAGATTTCTGGTTATCCGTGAAAGCAAGAGGACAAAAGAAACGATGGCGAATCTCGTGACGTTCGAAGGCCGTCCGGATGTAATGAACCGGTATGCAGCGGAGTTAAAGACAAGTGTAGGGCAGGTGACAACTGTAGTCAACACGATTAACAACAAAAAGGCGCAAATTGCCTTTGGTGAGACAGAGAAAGTATATCTCGGCAGCGGATGCATTCGTGAAAAACTTGGGAAACATCAGTTTTCCATTTCGGCAAGTTCGTTTTTCCAAACGAATGTAGCGCAGACGGAGAAACTCTACGGCGTTGTGAAACAATTTGGCGATTTTAGAGCCGGCGATGTTGTATTTGACCTTTATTCCGGAACTGGATCAATTGCATTCTTTATTTCAGATGCAGTCAAAGAAGTTGTTGGAATAGAATCCGTTGAAAGCGCGATCCGGGATGCGGAAAAGAACGCAAGAGAGAATGGAATTAATAATTGCCGATTTCTACATGGTGATTTGAAAGAGCGTTTAACGGAAGATAAGGAATGGATGTCTTCTCATGCTACACCCGATGCAATGGTCATAGATCCGCCGCGCAACGGCATGCATCCGAAAGTTATAGAAGAAATATTGAAAATAGAACCGCAGCGGATTGTTTATGTCAGTTGCAATCCGGCTACACAGGCAAGGGATGTTAAACTATTATGTGCCGAGAAATATAAGCTCGTTAAAATTCAACCTATCGATATGTTTCCGCATACGTTTCATATCGAAAACGTAGCGATTCTGCATCGGCGTGAAATATGATGTATTTTAGCGTTTGATGACTTCCGTCCGCCGCAGTATGGTTTGCGGAAGGATATTAACCATTTCTTTTTCAATTCGTACCGGCTGTATCAATTCTACAAACCTGGCATCGATTGTTTCGGTTATACTATCTGCATTAATTACCTTAAAATGAATCGGTATTGTCAATGCTGTATCCTGAGGATATTCCCATTTGAAAGAAACGCTGTTTCCCGAATTGCTGGTAATATACTTACCTGTAATGTCTTCCAGTTTGTTTTCTCCGGCAGAATATGTTATAGTAAAACTTCTGGGCCGGTATTTAAAACGGGGTTTTATAGAAAGATCGAAGGCAGTGCTGGAATCTCCGCTGGTTGATACTGTCCGATTGATTTTAGTCCATGGCTCGCCGTTATATGTGAATTCCTTAAAAACAATATCACGCTCCCATGTTGTGATAGCCGTATCTTTCTCGGGCATATGGACTAAAATATCCTGAAGATATTCGCTGCTGATTAATCGTAATTTTCCTTTTCCTGTACTCATATCTATGGTTTGATCGAAATATATTGTCGGCCGCCATTCATCGGAATAGGAAGGAAGAAATACAAGGATAATCGCCCAGAGGATGAATGCGGCAGTTATTATAGTCGTTCCAATCCATGTCTTCCATTTCTTCAGCCAAAAGAAATCGGTGCTGCTGTCGGAATAGACGGCAGCGAAACCGAGCAGGAACGGAAACGACCAGAGTGCGAAGAAAATAATGTAGAAGAGATGCAGTGTGAAATACATCCACATAGGATGAAAAGAATAATGAGCGGTCATTCTGCTGAAGAAAAGGAATCCTTCCGAAAACATTAATCGAAACATGAAATGCGGTGAAACAATCCAGAATAACAATTTCAGCCAGGATATTTTTACAAGCATTGCGAGTGAGAGAAAGAAAAGTGCGACGGCTGGATAGAGCGCTGCCTTAACATTGACAAGCGTCATCAAAATGATAAACACAAATAAGAATGAAACAGCACGGCTATACCACCGGTACGGATCCTTGCTAAGATTCATTCGCGAAGCAAACCTGAGTGAAATAGCGATTCCAACGAGTGCAGCAAAAAAACCCAGTATGACATACGCTTCAGGATATGCTATCCAGGGGAAACGTATACCTTTTATAAGCCCGATTAGATTTTCCGAAAGCCATACGCATGTTTGAATAAGCAAAGCGATAAGGAATAATTTCAATGCAGGTACTTTGGGTTTATGGCTTTTATCGATTTCTATTTTTCGTTTTCGTACAATTACAAGAGTGGCAATTGCAAAAATAACCGATGCAATGATGAAAACAGATAAGAGCCGCAGCGGAAAAAACAATGCTCGAGTGCCGGTCTGAAGAAGGTAATAGCTGTTAGTTTTTTCCCGGGGTATATTATTTTTAAAGCGGTGGATTAATGCATATATGAGATCCCCGCTTCGTTTAAGGCCGCTCGGTTTGAAATGTTCAAAATCGTCCTGCGGTGTGTGAATCGGATCATTCATATTTGATGTGAAATCAATAGCAGGAATCTTTCTTGCTGAAAACGGTTCATGGTCAGAGCTTATGACACCGCCGGGTATCATGCTCATTGCTGTGAAAAAGTGTGTTGGATAACGCAAGCTTGTATATCCGAGTTTACTGTATTCTTCATATGCTGCCTGCACGAGCCAAATAGGAGTGTTCCAGTATTGGTAATCAATGAGAGGAATTAACGGATCACTTCCGTTCGCCATGTCAATTTCCATCATCAAGTCCACTTTGTCAATAAGTGGAAAGTGATCGACAAAAAATTTTGATCCGCATAATCCATATTCTTCTCCTCCAAACAGGCAGAAGACAATCGTTGGTCTAAGATGTTCCTTGGAGATTACACGTGCGAGTTCAATAACAACTGCAGAACCGGATCCGTCATCGTTTGCTCCAGGAACGAACGGTGATGCAGAATCAATATGCCCGCCAATAACGATAATACGGTCAGTCTTTCCCTGTAATATCCCGACAGCAATACCGCTCGATGTATTGGTTAATGAGCCGGTCATTTCGTTCTCGACGACATCCATATTCATGCAATATACATTATCCAGTCCAAATTCATGGAACTTCGCAAGTGCATATTCCATTGCCCGCCTCTCATTATGAGATCCCATGGGCCGTGCTCCAATCTCGACAGATATAGTATGAAGGTATGTAAGAGCGCTGTCTGTTGAGAACGGCGTTTGACTATGGCATAATGAATAGAAGGTGAGGAAGAGCAGGAAGCAGTGTTTCATGTAAAGATTTCTCTTAAGCTAAGTGTTTCTTGAAAAATGCAGACAGAGAATTCTCATATACCTTGCCGCCTATATCCCAGATATCATTATGGCCTGCATCATCGATAAGGAGAAGTTGTTTAGGTTCGTTGGCAGCATTAAATAGTATTTTAGAGTATTCGGATTTTATAAAAGTGTCATTTTTCCCATGAACAATTAAGATAGGTATATGGATGCGTTTAATATCTTCCAGCGGCGAAACAAGTCTCGCTTTGAAGTTTGCTATTTTCTGCGATTGGACAAGTGCGATATTTCTTAGAAAGTGCCATGGCAATTTGATAATGCGTTTTTGGTAATCCACGAAGACAACACGTAATGAGGTATAGCTGCATTCGGAGACTACGGCGCATATATGAGGATTCAACGCGGCTGCTTGAATTGCAACAGCTCCTCCCATCGATGTGCCGAAAAGACCGATTTTTCCAATTTTCTTATCCCTTTTTGACCAGAGATAATTGATCACTGTTGAAACATCGTACTTCTCATAGAATCCGTATGTGCAATAATAACCTTCGCTTTCGCCGTGCTGCCGTGAATCATATAGAAAAATGTTGAATCCATTGTTATAAAGAGCGCGTGCGAATGCTATACCGCCGATTTTACAATCGCCCACACCGTGTAAATAAATTATTGTACCGCGATTTTTCTTCTTCTGCGGAATAAACCAGCAGCTGAGCTTAAATCCGTCAAATGTTTCAATAGTTATTTCCTCCTGCGGTAATCCGGCATCCTTCGGCTCTAAGACGGTAGTAAAACTGGCGTACCATTCCTTCTTCCGTCGGACCGGTTTGAGTAAAATCAGGGGGCCTGTAACAAGCAATACAAATGCGGCCTGAATTATAAAAAGCACTGATATTATCAGCAGATTGAAGAAAATTTCCATGGAAAATCTATCGCAGTACTTTCCTAAAATGAATAAAAGTATTAGATAATATCAATATATTAAGGCAGATTGATGGATGCAAGTTAAGCGGTAAATAGATAAGTTCTTGAATGATGTCCGGGGAGTCATTATCTTTAAACGAAACCACAACCTTTCAACAGTTCAAAGGTCTAATCTCATGTCTGACGAACAAAGGAATTTCGAAAGCATGGCAGCTGATGAAACGGAGTTGATTATGCAAGCCCAGCGGGGCAATATGGACGCATTTGAACAGCTTGTTCAGCGTCATGATAAGAAGGTTTTTACTATCGCGGCGGGGTATGTGCACAGCGCCGACGATGCAAAAGACATATATCAGGAAGTGTTCCTCCGGGTATATAAAGGTCTTCCGAAATTTAAGTATAAGAGCGAGTTTTCAACGTGGATTTACCGTATTACGACAAATGTTTGTTTGAGTCATAGATCGCGCAGAAAGAGAAATTTACATACATCGCTCGATCAGAATGTGAGTGACGAAGACGGTCAGCCGCACCCGTTAAAGGATACGCTTTCTGATAATGTATCTGCTGATCAGCAGACACATAATGCGGAGATAACCCTGCGGGTGGAACAAGCACTGAAGACGCTCTCGCCGCGGCAACGGATGGTTTTTACAATGAGACATTATGAGGGTTATAAATTAAAAGAGATTGCAGAAATGATGAAATGCAGAGAGGGAACCGTAAAGAAGTATCTTTTTGAAGCGACGGCACGTTTGCGAAAGCAGCTAAAAGATCTTGCATATTGAAGAAGAAAGTAGGAACGGCCTATGAAACACAAACAGTTTAAGGAATGGCTCCAGCTTTCCACGTATAATGAATTAAGCGAACAGGAACAAGCTTTACTGAACAGGCATCTTGCAACTTGTGAACAATGCCGCAGGGCTTTTGAAGATCTGAATAAATTCCATGATACACTCGCACATCACCAGTCTGTCGAAGTGCAGGAACCTTTGATTCAAGAAGCGCGGAGAAATCTGCGTTTACGAATTCAGTCCGGAGCGGCACAAGAATCGCTATGGAATAAAATTAGGGATGCACTCGATGAAATTATTGCTCCTCCCGTTCAAGCGGCGCTGGGAGGAGCTGCAATGATCGCTATCGGAATTCTTGTTGGATATTTAGCATTCAGATCACCTGCAGAGAGTTCCTTTCCAATACAGAAAACTTCTGCGATGGAAGTAGGAGAGTCTCAAATTACAAATATCCGCTTCCTTGATCGTAATCCGCAAACAGGAGATGTCGAATTTACATTTGAAACGGTTACGCCCGTACGTATACGCGGCAATGTGAATGAAGAACATGTTCAGAAAGTACTTGCACGGGCGCTTGTCAGCAACCAGAATGTCGGCACACGGCTTCGAGCGTTAAATATGATCGGCGCGCAAGCTGAGCAGAGATCGAACCGTCTTCCTGAATTTGATGAAGAGATAAAGCAGGCTCTTATTACAGCGCTTCTTCATGATCAAAATATTGGTGTGCGGAAAGAAGCGCTCGGAGTACTTAGAAATTATTTGCCGGATCCGGTCGTTGTACGCGCGTTTCTTCAAGTCCTGGCGAAAGAAAAGAACACGGGTTTGAAGATTGCGGCGATAAATTCACTCGATTTATCCCAGTATGAAAATCAGCCGGTGAGCAGCGAAATTTTAAAGATGTTCAGGAATAAAGCTCAATCGGACGATAATAACTATATCAGAATCAAAGCAAAAACAGCTTTACAGGAGATACAATAATGAAAACTTATAAGCGTTTACTCGTCACTGCAATTGCAGTATTGCTGGCAACGACATTTGAATTATCTGCAAACGACGGAAGCAGAACAAAGTCGTTTAATGTCAGTAAAGGAGGCACTTTAGAGGTTTCTACCAGCAGGGGAGATATCAGAATCTCTCCCTGGGAGAAAAATGAAGTCTATATCGCGATAGAGGGATTAGATGATGAAGATATTGATAAAGTAAAAATGACTCAAAACGGCAATACCATTCGTGTATCATATCGATCACGATGGTATAATGGATCGGGACATGTAAGCTTTTCTATCTCTGTACCGTCAAAATTTAATCTGGATATTAACACGTCAGGCGGCGATCTAGAAGTGAAAGGAGGACTGACTGGCAGGATAGATGGATCAACCTCTGGAGGTGATATAAAATTAGGAAATGTTTTCGGCGGCCCGGTAGAAGTAACAACATCCGGAGGTGATATAAGAGCAGGTAAGATTGAGGGCGATGGTAATTTAAGAACCGCAGGCGGTGATATAAGTGTAGGGAGTGTCAATGGTTCACTCACAGTAAATACTTCAGGTGGTGATATCAGTGTTGAGACGGTTTCAAAAATTCTTGAAGCGAGAACAGCGGGCGGTGATATAAATATCGGAGACGTTGGAGGTCAGGCGCGTGTCTCAACTTCCGGAGGCGATATAAAAGTCGGCAAAGTTTCAGGTAAGGCAACACTCAGTACAGCCGGTGGGGATATCGATTTAAAGGGAGCAAGCGGAAATGTGAGTGCAAAAACTTCAGGTGGAGATGTAAGGCTGCAGGATATTACGGGCTCGATTAGTGCAAAAACTGCCGGCGGTGAAATAGAAGCTGAATTAATACCCAGTGGGAAAGGCGGCAGTAAACTTTCATCATCGGGCGGGGATGTGCGGCTCTATATCGATGAAAATTCGAAGGCAACAATCGAAGCGACGATCCGCCTGGATGGGTGGGGTTTACGAAGAAGCAAATATATTGTGAAATCGGAATTCCCGAAAGAATCATATGAAACTGACGAAGAAGCTGATGAAATTCGTGCTGTTTATAAATTAAATGGTGGCGGTGAGCTCATTGAACTGACCACTTCAAATTCATTTATTGAGATTCATAAGCTGAGGCGGTAATTTGTAAATAATAAAGAAAATATGAATACTATATATTTACGGAGGATGTCAATGAAAAAGGTATTTGCAATTTTTTTAATGACCATTGCAGCAACGTCTCTTTCAATTGCCCGAGGGAGCTCAGATGAAGTATACGATTATCAATCGAAATCTTTTACTGTTCAAAAAGGCGGATTGCTTACGGTTGATGTTAAGCCGGGAGCAGTGCGAATAGAATCGTGGTCTAAAGATGAAGTGTTTATTGAAGCGGATGGGATAGATGAACGTCATCCTGATCGCCTTTCGATGAACCAATCCGGAAATAATGTTATGGTAAAATATAGCGACAGGCGTTCCCATAACAGTGATATACGTTTTAATATTAAAGTCCCATTGAATTTCAATGCTGATATTCAAACTTCGGGCGGGAGTATAAAGCAAAAGAATTTGCTCACGGGCAATTTCCGGGCAGAGACAAAAGGGGGTAGTATAGAGATTGATCATATCATCGGTAAAGTTGAAATTGAAACCGGCGGCGGCAGTATTGATGCAGAGAAGGTTGAAGGGAATGCTGAAATGAAGACCGGCGGAGGGAGTATTAAAATAGGACTTGTCACAGGAGTATTGGAAGTAAGAACCGGGGGCGGCAGTATTACATTGCGCGAAACCGGCGGAAAAGTGAAAGCATCGACGGGCGGCGGAAGTATCAAGACAGAAAATGCCAGTGCCTGGATTGATCTTTCAACGGGCGGAGGAAGCGTAACTGTCCGAAGGGCAAAGTACGGAGCAAAAGTAAGAACCGGCGGCGGCAGTGTACAAATGGAAGAAATAACCGGAGTAGTTGAAGTGACTACTGGAGGCGGAAGTATCCAGTGTGAATTGAATCCGGGCAGCAGCGGCAACAGCCATATCAGAACGGGGGGAGGAGAAATTGAACTTGCTTTGCCTGAAAATGTAAAAGCTATTGTAGAGGCTACTATTAATCTGGATCATGGATGGGGAGGGCATCACAAGAAATGCGCGATCCATTCCGATTTCAAAGCAGATACATACGAAGGTAACGATGAAAGCGATGAGATTCATGCTGTCTATACTCTAAACGGCGGCGGCCCGAAGATTACACTTGAGACTTCGAATAGTGATATAGAAATCCGTAGTATGTCCGCTAAATAATCAAATGATGAAACCTAATATATAGTAAAATAAACAGGACTAGTGAAACTTGAGAGAATAAAAGCGTATGAATAAAAAATTTATATTTCCCATTTTCATGTTCCTGTGCATATGTTGCATGCATTTGAAAGGTCAGGAAAATAATTCAAGTATTATTCCTAAAAATAATGGTGATATAATTTTAGCTTATAAGGGATTTGATAAATTTTTGAATTCTGAAAAAAAATGGAATGATTATGAAAAACATGTTTTAAATGCTTTTCCTGCATTAATGTCTATGCACCAACATTATATTAAAGTTGGTTTAATCGATTCCACTTTTTTTAAAAACGAAGTATCAGGTTATACCTTAATTAGCTTTAAGCCATATTTGGATGCGGTAAGTGAAAAGCAAATCGTTCATCTTTATCATTCCGTCATACAACAAATGGATAGCCTTTTGCCTCCACTGAAGAAAGTTGATGTTTGTTTTTTCTTATCATCTGGAAAAGATGCTTTTATGCAAGAGGTCTCTGGAAGGCAGACGGTGTATATCTCTATAAAATATAGTATACAAGATATGTATTGTATATTGGCACATGAGTATGCGCATTGTTTGCATCTTCAAAGAAGACCGAAAGAGCCGTCAGTTTTGAAAAGCTGGATCGTTAATGAAGGAATAGCATCTTATTTTCCGATTCTCTTATCAAAAGAGTATTCAATGTACAACGGTCTATGGATGATGCCTAAAGAAAATGTGGACTGGTGTAGGAATCATGAACAACAAATAGTCGACAGTGTGCTGAAGGATTTTGATAAAAATGGCCTAGCGATTCAAAAAAAATACATTGCAGGTGGAGAGGGATTTGCAAATCCACAAAAAGGATTCCCTGAAAAAATCGGATACTATATTGGATATAGAATAATCGAAAAATGTTTAGATAAAGGAATTTCTTTATTAGAGATATGTAATTTGGATTCTAAAACAATTATTGATATGAGTGATATACTTAAGAATCAAGATTATCATTGATAAACTAATTTTGAATACTAGGACAGTGATATAGAAATCAGTAAGATGTTCGCTAAATAATAAAGGGAATGTCTGCAAGGGTTTCATCACCATCATAGCCGTCATCTTTAATGACGGCTTTTTTTGCTTGCCCTCCATGTATGAGAATGAAATGTTTTATAGGGAAGCATGGAATGATGAAAGTTGATCTTATTCATGCATAGTCTGCTGTAATATAGTTCAACAACCCTAAAAGCTATTATTGAAACCATTACCGATATGAATTATAGGTTGAGATTACATTATAAGAAAATTCCTATTCTCATGCCGATATACGTAAAAAAACAGAGAAAATGATGATCATTTCTATAAGGTTTATTTATTGAATACCGGTAGACCAACAATTATAGTTGAAACTGCGGATGGTGTGACGTTGAAATCCTTAAGATATCCGTTAAATAGATGTGAGAATGTCTATGAGGGTTGAGCGTGTCTCTTAGGTATTGCTTTTTTATTTTACTTCTCATACATTCTTTATAATTCTTACCCCTAAATTTGCATTATTCCATAAGATAGTAATTATATATTATAAGGGGCAATCGTTGTGTCTATAGTATTATCAATTCTCTTGCTTGAAGACGATCCGTCATCTATCCGGCTCTTTACACGCAAAGTACAATCCGCTCCGGTTGAGATTGTAGTTAAAGAGGCCCGGAATAGAGCAACATTTATCAAAGAACTTGAATTATCGAAATTCGATTGTATTGTGATTGATTATACTGTTCCGGATATCTCGGGAATAGAAGCGCTCCGGCTTATAAAAGAAATGTCGCCCGAAACACCGACAATTATTTACACAGGGTCGGTAGGGGAAGAGAAAGCTGTTGAGTGTATGAAGGAGGGTGCATCCGAATTTCTTCTGAAGACTAACAGTATTCGGCTGGTTCCGGCAATTCTTTCTGTTGTGAACCAAAAACGTGAACATGAAGCACGCTTACATGCAGAGGAAGCCCAGAAGCAAAGTGAAGCACGATTTCGTTCACTTGCAGAAACCAGTCCGGCTGCGATTTTTATTTATCAAGGCGAGAAATTTGTTTATGTAAACTCGGCTGCAGAACAGCTAACAGGTTATACGAACGAAGAATTACTGCATAAAACGTTTTGGGAATTGACTCACCCTGATCACATCGAAATGATTAAACATAGGAAATCGGCGCAACAGAGGGGTGAGAGGGTGCCGTCTCGATATGAATTCAAGATTATCACAAAGGATAAAACGGAACGATGGCTGGATTTCGCGGCGAGCTCGATTCAATTTGAAGGCAGTCCGGCTTCTCTTGGAATTGCGTTGGATATGACGAATCAAAAGAAGCTGGAACAGCAGGTCCGCCGAGTACAGAAGATGGAGAGTGTAAGTACGCTTGCAGACGGCGTTGCGCATGATTTCAATAATATCTTTAATATTATTTTAGGATATGCATCGATGACAGAATGTCATTTGGGTGATCCTGAAAAATTGAAGCATGATATCAAAACAATACTCGATGCTTCAGCCCGTGGAACAGCGCTGGTTCGTCAGCTTGTGACGCTTTCAGGAAAAACAGAGGCTGAAAATGAACAGGTCGATGTGAATCTGGTCATGAACGAGATTATTTCGCTTCTCCTTGCGACATTCCCTAAGACTATTGAAATTGTTTCAGACCTTAGCGAGGCGGTCTATATGGCAAACGTAAATCGCAGTCAGCTCCATCAGGCGCTGTTGAGCATTGCTATGAATGCGCGGGATGCAATGCCGGATGGCGGAATACTTCGGTTTTCGACAAAACGTATAAGCGGTAAAAAACTTCAGCATCAAAATCCCAATGCTTACGCCAGTGAATACGTTCATATTGCTATCTCAGATACCGGGAAGGGGATGGATGAAAAAACAAAAATCAGAGTATTTGATCCGTTCTTTACAACCAAAGAAAAGGGAAATGGAGTAGGGCTTGGTCTTTCTGTTGTCTACGGAATTCTTGGAAGTTATCATGGATTCGTCGACATAGATTCCGCTGTAGATCACGGAACAACAATGCATATATTTCTTCCGATTGTATCGTTCACAAAACCGGTTACTCATGTCAAAGAAGAATTTGTCAAGATTAACGGCGGTAATGAGACTCTTCTAGTTGTGGAAGATGAATCTACCCTTCGTGAATATCTTAGAGTGATTTTAGAAGAAAAAGGGTATAGCGTTTTACAGGCTTGTGATGGGAGTGAAGGAGTGGAATTGTTCGACAAGCATCAAGAAAAAATCGCACTGGTCATTTCTGATCTCGGTATGCCGAAGTTAGATGGATTAAGCTTGTTGAGGAAAATCAAAGAGATGCAGCCGACAGTAAAAGTTATCATGACAAGCGGTTTAGTCGATCCCGAACGGAAATCGGAAATCCTGCATGCCGGGGCAAGAGATTTTCTTGCAAAACCATATAGCGGAAGAGAAGTCCTCCTTCGCGTTCGCGATATTCTTGATTCAGCGGACAAATAAGTCGACAATTCCTTCGATTTATACAGGTGGTACTATTAAAAATACATTTTGATTCTATTGGCTGATATAATAATTTCCGGTGTATTGCCCGTATATTACAACTTTTTATTTTTATCGTCCGATATTTGATAAAGATGAACAGGAGTTATTTGAAAAGCGCCTCTCAAAATCAACGAGAGGCGTTCGTGTATCATGATTGTTATATAACTGAAAGATCATAAATTTGCAGATTATTCTCCATTGAGGATATTATAATTGAATAACTGCTTTATCGTTCAGTATTTATGTAACAATTTCTATTAATCGTCGCGCAATTGCTTGTATTAATTCTGAAATATAACTACAATCCTTTCTAAGAAGCAGGAATTTGATCCCTGCCTAAAAAAGAAAGCGTGTAAGAAACAAATTCCTGAGTAAATCTCAAAAATTACGGGGTAAAAACATGAAAAAATTTTCAATACTCATCGTTATAATAATATCTCTCTTTGTGCTGCCTATTGCAGCTCAGCCTGTTTCATCCGATAAAAAGATCGATGATCTCATCGGTAAGATGACACTCGAAGAAAAGATTGATTTCATCGGCGGGTATCAGGATTTTCACATCCGCGCTGTTCCGCGATTGGGAATTCCACAAACCAATATGGCCGATGGACCGGTTGGTGTACGCAACTACGGCCCCTCAACAACATATCCTGCTGCAATAAATCTTGTTGCTTCCTGGGATACACTACTTGCCCGGCGTGTAGGTAATGCAATAGGGAAAGAATCACGTGCCCGAAACAACCACATTATGCTCTGCCCCGCTATGAATATCCATCGTGCTCCGATGAACGGGCGCAACTTCGAATACCTCGGCGAAGATCCTTATCTCGCCGGTAAAATAACAGCGAAATTTATTCAGGGAATGCAGCAGGAGGGCGTTATGGCGACTGCCAAGCATTATATGGGAAATTATCAGGAATATAACCGCCATAAAATTTCATCAGATATGGATGAACGCACACTGCGTGAAATATATCTTCCTGCATTTCGAAGTTCGGTCATAGAAGGACAGGCCGCTGCGATTATGACTTCTTACAACCTTGTAAACGGTACCTATGCATCGCAAAATGATTATTTGATTAATAAAATTCTAAAAGGTGAATGGAATTTTAAGGGGATAGTCATGTCGGACTGGACTTCGACATATGACGGTGTCGCAGCCGCGAATGGCGGACTCGATCTTGAAATGCCGTCAGGAAGAGCCATGTGCAGGGATACTCTACTTCCGGCTATTAAGGATGGACGCTTATCTGAAAAAACAATCGATGATAAAATCAGACGTATACTGCGTGAATACGAACGTTTTGGGTATTTTGAAAATCCGGATATCAGCAAAGGATTTGTCCTGGATTCTGACGCTGTGCGTGCAACAGCACTTGATGATGCGCGGGGCGGTATTGTACTGCTTAAGAATGAACAAAATATTCTTCCGCTGCAATCGAACTCCGTAAAAAAGATAGCGCTTATCGGTCCAAATGGTGATCCTGCAGTTACAGGTGGAGGAGGAAGCTCTCTTGTGTGGCCGCTTTATCCTATCTCTCTTTACAATGCATTACGGCGTATTGCACCTATTGGAGTAAGTGTTGCTTTTGAGTCCGGTATGTACGAAACAGATCTTTTGCCTTCGGAATATTATGCCCGGAGTAAATTCTATACAATGATTGACGGAAAAAAAATGCCAGGTTTGAAAATAGAATACTATTCAAAGCGCTGGCCTCAAGGAAAACCTGATAAAGAACAATATGTTGACAACAGCAATCTTATATTTAACAATGTTCCTTCAGAGATATATAAAGGTTTCTTTTCCACAAATTGTTCAGGATTACTTCGAGTTGAAAAATCAGGAAGATACAGATTTATCGTTTCTGCAGATGTTGGTTTTACACTCTTTGTAAATGATTCAGCTATTGCGAATTCATGGGGAGATATAAAGGAATCGGTGCATTCGGCGATGTTTCAATTGGAGGCAGGAAAAGAATATAAAATTGCATTGCATACCGTTCAGTTTCATCCTGATGGTATCGTAAGACTAGGATATGAAACGGAAGAATCTGTCAAACAAAAAGTAAAGGAAAAATACCGGCAGGCGCGAAAACTTGCTGATAATAGTGATCTGGTTATTCTATCGGTTGGATTTAATAATGAAACAGAAAAAGAGGATAGGGACAGGACATTCGCTTTGCCTGAAAACCAGCAATTACTGATAGAAGGAATATTAGAGACGAAAAAGGATATTATCATCATACTAAATGCCGGCGGTAATGTTGATATGAACCAGTGGCTGCCGCAGACAAAAGGACTTATACATGCATGGTATCCGGGACAGGAGGGGAATCTTGCGGTTGCCGAAATCCTTTTCGGTAAAACTAATCCATCCGGAAAACTTCCGGTAAGTTTTGAGAAATGCTGGAAAGACAATGCCGCGTACAAGAGTTATTACGATGACGACGGAGATGGACATGTAAAATTCAAAGAAGGAATTTTTCTCGGTTACAGGCATTTTGACCAAAATAATATCGAGACGCAATTCCCGTTTGGATTCGGACTTTCATATACCACATTTGAATACAGCGGTTTAACTGTAGGTAAAGAACAATATAAAACGGCCGAACCAGTTGAGATCAGGCTTACAATGAAAAACACGGGAAAAATGGATGGTGCCGAGGTTGTGGAACTTTATATGAACGATCCGGTTTCTTCTTTCCCAAGGCCTCCGAAAGAACTCAAAGCATTTTCAAAAGTCCGACTTAGAGCGGGAGAAAGCAAAGAAGTGAAGTTCACTTTAAATGAAAATGCGTTTTATTTTTATAATCCGGATGAAAAGAAATGGATTGTTGAGCCCGGCGAGTTTAATATACTCATCGGCAGCTCTTCAAAGGATATCAGGTTGAAGAAGAAAATTATGATTGTTGAGTAGGGCGATTCATGTTTACTCGATTTCTTTTTAGCGGAAATCGCCCTTACAAATGGTCATGCAGATGATCTCTGTGCATACTCTTCTTCAACCCGCGTGAAACGCGTGCGCGAGGCAACCATAAAAATTACTCCTCCTATAAGCAATATGGCAATAAGCGATTCTTTGCTGAACATATACCGCTGCTTTTAAAAAATAATCCCTTCTTACTTGAGGTTAGATAGGCAAAAGGAGCCGGAGAGTTAAAACGACATGAATTTATTCGTGGCAATTATTATTAGTGTATAACCTTTTAAAAAAGACAATAAAGAATCAATAATAGTCCATTATATTCGAATAAAATGTTGGAAGACTCTTAATTAGTACTGAAAGGAGAATATTATTCAACCTTCAACTGCAATTAGTTATTGAGAACCCTGGATGATTGTCTTATAACAAATTCTGTCTCTAAGATAACTCGTTCGATCGGCATAATTGTCGAGGATTCAATATTCCGGATCAATATTTCCGCAGCTTTTATTCCAATCTCCTGTTGAGGCGCTCTGATGGTTGTTAACGGAATAGGATAAGTTTTTGAATAGTATATATCGTCATTACCGATAATTGCAATATCTTCCGGCACCCGGATGTTCAAATCTCTCAGCACGGTCATTGTTGTCAAAGCCTGTTGGTCGTTAAAACAAACGATCGCAGTAGGATAATCTTCTCGTTGTCTGTCCTTAAAGTATTCTAAAACGTTTCGAGAACAGTCTTCGATATGAGATCCGATAGGAACGATCATGTCGCTTTTAAAAATCAAAGGGCTTTCACTGAAAGCATGACGAAAGCCTTCGATACGTTCCTGTGTATGAGATGATTGCGGAGGGCCTGCAAAATGTACGATTTTTGTATGGCCGCCATTTATCAAGTACGTTACTGCACGCTTGATTGCTTTTAGGTTGTCGATAGCAACGACATTTGCCTGAATTCCTTTTACATCTTCAAGTAAAACGAACGGATAATTAATCATCTTCAACTTGAAAAGATTTTCGATTTCGACAGTACCTTCAATAACGGGAGCTATAATGACACCCTTTATATCTTTCGAAGAAAACAGATGCGTCAGCCTTTTTTCATTTTCATGATTGTCGTCCGAACTGGAGACTATCACAGAGTATCCCTTACTGTTTGCGTATTCACTGACTCCCTTCGCGATGTAAGAATAGAAAGGATAGGTTAATTCTTTAATAATAAGCCCGATACTTTTTTCTTGATTTGCATTCTTCAAATTCCGTGCAATGCCTTTTGGACGGTAGTTTGATTCTTTCATTACCTCCAATATATAATCTCTTGTCGCCGGTTTTACTGTATTCTTGGCGTTGATGACTGCAGAGACGGTTCCTTGAGAAACTCTTGCGCGTTTTGCAATGTCTTCGATAGTGATTTTCTTCATTTTTACCAGTATTAATTTTTATGGAAATTGTTATGTTATGATTGGAACTTGTCCTTTTAAAATCAAAAAAAATTGATTGTATATAAAGATGAACCCATTGTCTCCAAGCAAAAGAAAGACAACAAAAATATGTTCAATTATGATTCGTTTAATTAATAGAATAATAGTTATATAAAATAATCTAAAGAAATTTTCTCGAAAAAGACAAATTATTGAAACGATTCAATTGCCATTGAATTCATGGCAATTTTTGACGATATTTAACCTGTTTATTGCCCAATTTCTCGATATTTCTATTTTTTTACAACCATAATAAATATTTATTGGAAGTGATATTAAGAAAATGATGTTAAAAAAAGGATCATAGTTCGTAATAGGGCGTTCTTATGTTGTCATTTATACTAAACCTTAATAGTATTGAATTGGTTCAAAATTATTCTTTGAAAACAGTTCAAATGAATTAATATTTTTCTAATTGAGTTTTTGATCATATAATTTCGTCTATGACTTTTATATTTGATTAACATATTCAGATAGTGATTTCAGAAATTTTATCGTAATGTAATTAGTAAATGAAGTTTCATTGTCACTATATTTGTTTGGTTGTTTATCCAATACTGGTTTCTGTAATGATATTAGCGAGCTGTGATAATCATATGCAAACACATAAATCTGAGGGAGCATATTATTCGGGTATTTATAAAAACCTTTTCAGCCAATTATTAGGTCAAGATGAGTCGGCAATCAGGGCGAAAATAGACAATGCATTTCAACAGTTATTTTATGGAAATGATTCAACCGAACGTATTTATTATCCCGTCGAACCGGATATGGCATATATTGAGGATGTAGTGGCGCACGATGTCAGGACAGAAGGAATGTCGTACGGGATGATGATTGCAGTCCAATTGGATAAGAGAATGGAATTTAACCGGTTATGGAGATGGGCAAAGACATATATGCAACATTCCGGCGAAGAGAGCAAAGATTATTTTGCATGGCAATGCAAAACAGACGGATCAATAATGGACTCCAGCTCGGCTTCGGATGGTGAAGTGTGGTTTGTGACCGCTTTATTTTTTGCTTCTGCACGATGGGGAGACGGCGATGGTATTTTTAATTACCGGGCTGAAGCGCAAAAAATATTGGATGCAATGCTCACAAAAGCAGAATCATCTCAAGGCAGTGATATAGTGACGAATATGTTTAATAGAAAAGAGAAACAGGTGGTTTTTGTACCATTCGGTAATGCCGGTGATTTTACTGATCCTTCGTATCATACACCGCATTTTTATGAGCTCTGGGCAAAATGGGCGGATAAAGAGAATCAGTTTTGGTATGATGCAGCTTCGACAAGTAGAGAGTTTTTTAAAAAGACAATCCATCCTATAACCGGATTAGCGCCTGATTATGCAAATTTTGACGGAACACCTACCGATCCATGGGGAGGAGGTAATGCAAACTTTCAATTTGATGCATGGCGTGTAGCAATGAATATCGCTGTCGATTATGAATGGTTTGCAAAGGATGATTGGCAAGTAACTCAATCGAACCGGCTGCTTGATTTCTTTTATTCTGAAGAAATAGGGAAATATGGAAATATGTATTCACTTGCAGGAAAAAAGTTATCGAACGATTACAGTGCCGGCTTAGCGGCGATGAACGCTGTAGCCGCTCTTGCATCAACGAATGATAATAGAAAAGAGTTTGTTAAAGAACTATGGAAAATTCAGGTTCCGGACGGCCCCTGGCGATATTATGATAGTATGCTTTATATGCTTGCAATGCTTCAAGTAAGCGGCAACTTCAAAATATACGATCCTATAAAAATGCAGATTCAGGACTATTCAAGAGAAAAGAAAAAATAATACATATTTTTTTATGTTAAGCATAACATTAATGGAATCCTTATTCATTTTCTAATTGAAAGAGAATCTTATGAGAGGTTTTAATATATACCGATTTATAACAATCTTAATTTCCGCAGTATTTATTTGTCTGTCGGTATCTTTTGCAACCGACGGTATATCAAATGTCTGTTTTAAGAAGGGGAAAAACAATTTTGCTCTTTCATTCTCGGGTAAATCTGCGCCGCTTTATGTGAGTGCTCAAGATTATTCAGGAGTGATTAGGGCGCTTAAGCAGCTGCAAACGGATGTTGAAAAGGTTACCGGTGCCGTCCCTCAACTTACAGTTCTTTCATCGGGAGAAAAAATCATTCCGGCTTCAAAGGAGATTGTGCTGGTCGGAACAATAGGTAAAAGTCCGCTAATAGATCAGCTAATAAAAAGAAAAAAGCTTAATGTTAAAAACGTTGAAAAGAAATGGGAAACATTCCTTGTTCAGGTAGTCGAGAATCCATTCCCAAAAGTTGCCCGTGTCTTAGTTATCGCAGGAAGCGATAAACGCGGGACAATCTACGGCATCTACGATATATCCCGGAAAATAGGTGTTTCTCCCTGGTACTGGTGGGCAGATGTGCCTGTAAAAAAGAACTCGTCCCTTTTTATAACACCCGGACGCTATATACAGGGAGAACCCAAAGTAAAATATAGAGGAATTTTTATTAACGATGAAGCCCCCGCATTAACCGGAATGGTTTATGAGAAGTTCGGGGGCTATACAAGTGCATTCTATGTTCATGTATTTGAGTTGATTCTCAGGCTTAAAGGAAATTTTCTCTGGCCGGCAATGTGGAATAATTCATTCAGTATGGATGATACATTAAATCCGAAACTTGCGGATGAATACGGTATCGTGATGAGTACATCGCATCATGAACCGATGATGCGGGCCTGGGTGGAATGGGCATGGACGGCAAACAAAGAAGGCTCATGGGATTATTCCACTAACGCCGAGGCTTTACGTGATTTCTGGAGAGAAGGTATCAGGAGAAATAAAGATTATGAAAAAATCGTCACGCTGGCAATGCGAGGTGACGGTGACGAACCGATGAGCGAGGAGGCAAATATAGATTTATTACAGAATATTGTTAAAGACCAGAGAGAAATTATTGAAGAAGTAACCGGTAAAAACGCGGCCGCAGTTCCTCAAGTCTGGGCTCTATATAAAGAAGTACAGGATTATTACGATAAAGGTATGCGGGCGCCTGATGATGTAACGATTTTAATGTGTGACGATAACTGGGGGAATATTCGCAAACTTCCAAACCTCGCGGATCCGCCGCATTCAGGCGGCTATGGCATCTATTATCACTTTGATTATGTCGGGGGACCGAGAAATTATAAATGGCTGAATACGAATCAGATCGAACGTGTCTGGGAACAATTGAATCTTGCATATGAATATGGTGCGGATAGAATCTGGATTGTCAATGTCGGCGATATTAAACCTATGGAATTTCCGATATCCTTCTTTCTGGATTATGCATGGAATCCGGAACAATTGCTGGCAGAAGATTTGCCTGGATATACACACCGATGGGCAGAAGAACAATTCGGTGCAAAATATTCGAAAGAGATAGCCGGTATTCTAAACGCATATACGAAATTCAATTCACGTCGTAAACCCGAAATGCTGTCTCCAGAGACTTATAGCTTAACAAATTATCGGGAGGCAGAGACAGTTGTTGACGAGTATTACAATCTTGTAAATGAAGCACAGCAGCTGAGCAATTCACTACACGCGGAATATAAAGATGCGTTTTACCAACTCGTTCTGCATCAACCAAGCGCATGTGCCAATTTGAATAATCTCTATGTAACGGTCGGAAAAAATCATCTCTATGCAAAACAAGGAAGATCATTAACAAATAATCTTGCCAGAAAGGCAAAGGAATTGTTTATAAAGGACAGCTTAATAACTCAGTATTATAATAATGTACTGGAGGGCGGTAAATGGAAGCATATGATGGATCAAACACATATCGGCTATAAGTATTGGCAGGAACCGCCGAAAAATTCGATGCCGGAAGTAAAGGAAATAAGTATTCCTGAAAAATCCGAGATGGGTGTTGCTATCGAGGGCGCTGCAGAATGGTGGCCTGATGAAAAAAATGAAGCAGTGCTGCCTGAGTTTGATGTCTACAACCAGCAAAAATATTATATTGAAATATTCAATCGCGGTAAGACACCTTTTGAGTATTCAACTAAAGCTGATAAACCTTGGATTCTGATCAGTCCTGAAAAAGGCGTAATTAAAACGGAAAAGCGTTTATGGGTAAGTATTGATTGGCAAAAAGTACCACAGGGAATTCATCGTGCCGTTATAACTATTGCCGGTTTTGATAACGTGGGTGTTCGAATTCAAGCGGTTGTTAATAATCCCGTTTCACCCAAACGTTCTGAGATCGCAGGTTTTATTGAAAACAACGGATATGTTTCAATGAATGCAGAGAACTATACAACTGTAAAAAAGACAAAAAAAATCGATTGGCTGATGATACCGAATTTAGGGCGCACAGGTTCTGCAATGACTACATTACCTGTAACTGCAAAAGCTCAAATACCCGCAGGAGAAAGTCCGAGATTGGAGTATCAGGTGCACCTTTTTTCGAAAGGCGAAGTCCGTGTTAAAGCATTTCTTTCTCCGACATTAAATTTAAAAAGTACCGAAGGTTTACATTATGCTGTTTCTTTCGATAACGAACGGCCGCAAATTGTGAATATTCATGAAAATGATGTTAAACCGGATTGGCTGTATCCGCGATGGTGGAATCAGGCTGTAGGTAACAATATCAAGATAAAAGAATCCAAGCACATAATAAAAAAACCGGGCGGACATGTTTTAAAATTCTGGATGGTAGATCCGTGTGTTGTACTGCAAAAAATTGTTATTGAAACCGACGAAGTGAAGCCGAGTTATTTAGGACCGCCGGAAAGTTTTAATGGAGCAATAAAAAGGAAGTGAGCTATGAATAGATCGCTGTTATTTCTTCTATTGTTTTCTACTTTATCTTGTATGTCGACACATGAAAGAAAAGAATTTTCTAATCCGATCTTAGCCGGATTTTATCCGGATCCGAGTATTTGCAGAGTCGGAAGCGACTATTATCTGGTCAATTCTACTTTTTCCTATTTTCCGGGAATTCCTGTTTTCCACAGCAAGGATCTGGTTAGCTGGAAACTCGTCGGTTATGTTATGGACAGGGAGGAACAGTTGAATTTAGACGGCCTTGGAGTTTCACGAGGCATTTTCGCCCCGGCAATACGATATAATAAAGGCTTATTTTATGTTACCTGTACGCTGGTTGATAGAGGCGGAAATTTCGTCGTTACATCAAAAACACCGGAAGGCCCCTGGTCAAATCCTGTCTGGCTTCC
>CAZYAM010000009.1:0-20177 GCA_964645575.1 uncultured Ignavibacteriaceae bacterium | reverse complement strand
TTTCAAAAAGATGGTTATTATTACCTTATTGCTGCGGAAGGGGGAACGGCAGAACAGCATTCTGAGGTTGTTTTCAGAAGTAAAGAAGTCGGAGGCCCGTACGAACCATTTTCACAAAATCCTATTCTAACACAAAGAAATTTGGATCCAAAAAGAAAAAATCCTATCACGTCAACCGGGCATGCAGATTTTGTTCAGACTGAGGCAGGAGATTGGTGGGCGGTTTTTCTTGGATGCAGGCCTTACGAAGAAGATTACTATAATACCGGAAGAGAAACATTCATGGCCCCGGTAAAATGGGAAAACGGCTGGCCGATCATTAATTACGGCAGGGATGAAGTGCAATATCACTATCCACTCCCGATACAGCCCTCAGGGACAACAACCGGCATTCAGTACAGCGGTAATATGAAGATCAGGGACGATTTTTCTATCGAAGTGCTTAATAAAAATTGGATGTTTTTAAGAACACCGAAAGAACAATGGTACAACTTGAAACAAAGGCCGGGATTTCTCTCAATGCAGTTAAGATCGGAATCATGTTCCGGTACCGGTAATCCGAGTTTTATAGGACATCGTCAGCAAAATCTGTCCGGGTATGCAAGTATCGCGTTGGATTTTTCACCTGCTGCCGAAAATGAGAAAGCAGGATTATTAATATTCCAGAATGAAAATCATTTCTATCTCTTGTGTAAATCTATGCAGGGAACAGAATCAGTGATCCAGCTTTATCAATCCGGCGATGGTGAACGCTCAAAGGATGCTATGGAATTAATGGCTTCCCATACAATAGAAGCCGATCAGAGTGAGAAGGAATTGTATTTGAAAATTGAAGCAAAGGGGGATAGTTATTCATTTTCATATGGTTTTGGACCAAATCGATGGAATCTATTGAAAGACAGTGTTGATGCAAAATATCTGAGTACAAAAGTCGCCGGAGGATTTGTAGGCTGCTTATACGCTTTATATGCAACTTCACTTGGCAGGTCTTGTAATAATGAAGCTTATTTTGATTGGTTTCAATATAATGGTGAAGATGAGATATATAAACGTTATTAGGTAATAAGGTACACATTAATTTTCATATTCTTTATTTGGATATTACCTGTTTTCACAATACATATTGTTTAAAAGCACAAAGCAGTTTTCTAACCGGCAACTGCCATAAGATCGGCTACACAAAAATACTTCGGCATTTAGCAGAGTTTTTTTCCAAATTTCGGAATATATATTGAATTTTCACGCTTAGCATCGTATCTTATATAATTATATGATAAATGCGCTTATAAAATAATTAATTGAAATAAAACGGTTCTTTAGGACTTAAAATATGAGTGAATTGATAGATAGAATAGGCCAATGTGTTGAACGGGGTAAAGTAAACATAACTTCACCTTTTCCGAACGATATGAAAGGACGGGAAGGTGCGGATGAATTGACGCGCCAGGCACTCGACGCAGATATCAAACCGGATGAAATATTACAAGCCTGTAATACAGGAATGCAGAGAATTGGAGAGCGTTTCAGCAAGAACGAAGTATTTGTTCCGGAACTTCTAATGGCTGCAAAAGCGATGCATGCCGTGATGGCCCATCTCAAACCTTTTTTTAAGACCGGAAGTGTTAAAGCTAAAGGCAAGTTTGTGCTTGGAACGGTTGCAGGGGATTTGCATGATATCGGCAAAAATCTTGTCGCAATGGTGGTGGAGGGTAATGGCTGGGAGGTGATAGATTTAGGTGTGGATGTCAAAACACCTAAGTTCTTAGATGCAATTAAAGCCCATCCTGGATGCGCAGTCGGTCTGAGTGCTTTATTGACGACGACTATGGCAAATATGACAAAAACTGTTGCGGAGATTAAAGCGAGTTTCCCGGCAACGAATATAATTGTGGGAGGGGCACCATTGACAATGGATTCAGCTATGAAGATAGGTGCAGACGGTTATTCACCAGATCCGCAGGGTGCGGTTGCATTTCTCAGCAAGCTCAGCAGTATTGGATAAATAATGAAATCACTTCTTGCAGCACTTCAGAATGGAAAAGTGCTTATTTCAGATGGAGCTTGGGGCACATTGCTTCACAAGCGGGGACTTCAGATTGGAGAATGCCCCGAGCTGTGGAATATCACACATCGCAGTGATATATTAACAATCGCAAAAAGTTATATCGATGCCGGCGCTGATATTATTCTTACTAACAGTTTCGGCGGCAGCCCGACAAAATTAAAACACTATGGATTGCAGAATCGTTGCGTAGAATTGAATGAAGCCGCGGCTGATATTTCCAGAGTTGCAGCAGGTACCGATCATTTTGTTCTCGGCTCTATCGGTCCTTCGGGTGTTATGCTGCTGATGGGAGAGGTTTCTGAAGAGACACTTTATAACGATTTCTGCATACAAGCAGAAGCGCTTAAAAGAGGAGGTGTCGACGCTATTTGCATTGAGACAATGTCTGCCATAGATGAAGCATGTATTGCAATCAAGGCTGCCAGCAAATCTACCGGTTTGGAAGTTGTATGCACTTTCACTTTTGATAAAACAGTTTCCGGAGAGTTTCGCACGATGATGGGCGTCTCACCGGCTGAAATGGTGCAGGCAGTGAAAGAAGCCGGCGCTTCGATTATAGGTTCGAATTGCGGGAATGGATTCGATCAAATGATAGATGTTGTTAAGGAAATCAGGAGCGTCGACCAAACTACGCCAGTACTTATCCATGCCAATGCAGGGAAACCGGTATTAAAAGAGGGCAAAACTTGTTTTCTTGAAACTCCGGAAATGATGGCGTCAAAAATAAACGACCTGATAAAAAGCGGCGCTAATATTATCGGAGGATGCTGCGGTACAACTCCGGAACATATTCGTGCTTTAGCGAAAGTAGTAAAGGGATAAATATTTCATTTTGGCAGAGAATATCTATATTTTTATTTTTCACCTCCCTTGGCTCTACTTTTAATAAGAAAAAGCATCGCTAATATTTTTTGAATAAAGGAAGAAGAGGATGACAGATCAACAATGGGAATTATTAAAAAAAGTAATTAATGGCGAGACTGTAAAACCCTTGCCGATTGGTTTTATCATAGATTGTCCCTGGCTGCCGAATTGGTACGGTATAAAAATATTCGACTATTTTTCGAACGACGAGTTATGGTTGAATGCAAATTTAAAAGCACTGAAAGATTTTCCGGATGTAATATTTTTACCCGGATTTTGGTCTGAGTTCGGTATGTGCACCGAACCCTCGGCATTTGGAGCGCGCTGCACATTCCCGGAAAATGAATTTCCCCATGCCCATCGAGTAATACAATCGACGGACGATATCGACTCTTTACCGCAGCCGAATCCTAAAACAGACGGACTTTTGCCTTTTATGCTGAACCGGTTGAAGCTCGCACAGCCTAAAATTGAAGCAGCCGGACATAAAATACGGTTCGCTGTCGCACGAGGACCTTTGAATATTGCGAGCTACCTAATGGGCTCGACAGAATTCTTAACCACTATGATGATGCAGCCGGATAAAGCGGAAACATTAATGAAAAAAATTACTACCTATCTTAAAGACTGGCTCGGCTTGCAAATGGAGACGTTTCCTTCAATCGACGGCATTTTTCTGCTCGATGATATAATCGGTTTTATGGGAGAAGAGGAATTCCGTAATTTCGGACTGCCCAGCTTTAAGGAACTCTATAATCCGAATGTCTCGATAAAATTTTTACATAACGATGCTCCATGTAAAGTTTCAGCACCCATTTTACCTGAGATGGGCGTTAACCTGTTCAATATGGGATTTGACGTTACTTTGAATGAATTAAAACAATCAACACAGAACAAAATTGCATTGCTTGGGAATATTCCTCCACGTGATGTTTTAGCAAGCGGGGATAATGCTAAAATAACGGAAGTTACCACGCAACTTGTGGATTCTCTGAAAGATAAATCAAAAGTAATATTTTCCTGCGGTGGAGGTATGCCGCCGGGCGTTACTTCGGATGCAATTAAGACATTTATTAGCGCAGTACGAAAATAATTTTAATTATAACAACACGCTTTTAAAGGCGAGGATTCCATTAATGAAATCCCTACAATTAAGAAAATCGACAGCATCAATATTGCAACCACAGGCCGGTTTATTACGTAATAAAGATAAGTAAGCACACAATAGGGTTGAATTGAACAGATAAAGTTGAAAATGACGGCAACCTTTTAAGTTTTTCAAGAGTCCAACTTCTTTAAAAAAAGGAATTACTATGAAAACACTGCAAAGCTTTGGGATATTTATTTCAAAAACCACGACGGTTGTTACTTTATTGATTGTCTTTTTAGTTTATCAGGGACAGGGAAAAATAGTTGACGAATCCCAGGAATCAAAGCCTCCTCAATATGAAATTGCCGGCTCACAGGTCCTGAATATCAAATCTTCCATTACGGGCCAGGATTATGTTTTGCATATAAACTTGCCACAGCATTACAATGACACGAGTAAAACATATCCGGTTATATATCTTCTCGATAGTCAGTGGGATTTTCCATTAGTTACTGCTATCTATGGAGATCAATATTATGACGGCTTTATGCCAAGCGCTATCATAGTCGGTATCACATGGGGCGGTGAAAATCCGGACTATGATAAACGGCGTGCTTTTGATCTGACACCGAAAGAAGACGGTCAGCCGACTCAATTCGGGAATGCTGAAATATTTCTCTCTTTTATAAAAAAAGAAGCGATTCCTCTTATCGATTCAAAATATCGAACGAATAAAAGCAATCGCACATTAGCAGGGCATTCACTCGGTGGATTTTTCACACTCTTTACCCTCTTTAACGAGCCTGATCTATTCAACCAGTATATACCAGGAAGTCCTGCACCGTCATGGGATAAAAGTTATTTTATCAAGTACATGGAGCAATTCTCAAAAGTTAATTTAAAACATCCTGTAAAAGTATACGCATATATAGGGGAATACGAAGGCGTTCACAGTTTTGAAAAACTAACGAAAGCAATACGGGACTGCAAGATTAAAGGCCTTAAGCTGGAAACGCAGATAGTTAAGGGTGCCGGCCATTCAGGAACAAAACCGGAAGGATACAACAGGGGACTGCAATATGCATTTAAGCGGCCGTGTCTGAGTATCGACCAGAAAATACTGGAACAGTATGTAGGCGAATACGAAATCGATCCTAATACAAAAATCAAAATAAAAGCAAAAAGCGGCCGGCTCGTTGTATTGATGCCGGATAATTCAAGTATCAAGGTTTGTGCAGCTTCGGAAAATGAATTCTATATCATAGGCGCATTTATGAATGCAAGTTTTGCGAAAGACGAGAAGGGAAATATCACAGGAATTAATGTTCAGCGATATTCCGACTCGTTTTTTGCTAAAAGAATCAAATAAATATGACAATTAGGAAAGCAAAAAATATATATTTATTGATTGCTGTTCTATTTCTATTTTATCAAAATGCATTTTCTAAAAATGCTGAAAGTGTAGTAGAGAGCCCGAACGGTAATATTAAAGTCGAAGTTCTGATAAAAAAAAGTGCGCCGGTATATAATATTTATTTTAAAGACAAGCCGGTTATCACGGATAATCGACTTGGATTAATCAGAAAGGATGCTGACTTTTCCGCAAATCTCCGGACAGTCTCAATTTCTCCGATCGAAATAGTCGAAGACTACTATAAGCTTGTTAACGGAAAAAAGAACGAGTGCTGTTACCGGGCTAACAGGAAAATATATCATTTAAAGAATATTGATGGGAAAAAGATTGATCTGGTTTTTCAAGTCTCAAATGACGGCGTTGCTTTTAGATATTATTTCCCGGAAAAATCTGATGATATAAAACATATTACAGATGAGCTGACCTGTTTTAACTTTGCTGATAACACACGTGCCTGGATTCAGCAAATCGCTCCTGCAAAATCAGGTTGGAATTCATCCAATCCGTCTTTTGAAGAATACTATCACCGGTGTAAAATAACCGAGCTGCCGAACCACAAACCAGGATGGACTATTCCGGCTTTGTTAAAATTCGGAAATTTCTGGATATCGATAACAGAAACCGCCCCGGATCATGATTATTGCGGCGGCAGATTGATGCATGATAGTCTGAGCACTGAATTAAAAATCGGATTTCCACAGCAGGCCGAAGTTCATTCAGGCAATGCTCTCTATCCGGAATCCAAATTACCTTGGTACACTCCATGGCGAATAATTACGCTTGGAGACAACCTCGGCACTCTAATAGAATCTACTTTAGGTACAGATCTGGCAAAGTCATGCGTGCTTGATGATATTTCATTTATCAGACCGGGCAGGTCGGCATGGAGCTGGGTACTGCTTAAAGATGATTCGACAATATATTCAGTGCAAAAGAGATTCATCGATTATGCAGCAGATATGAAGTGGGAGTATTGCCTGATAGATGCGGATTGGGACAGGAAAATTGGTTATGAAAAGCTGGGAGAACTATGCCGTTATGCGAAATCAAAAGGCGTAGGAATTACGGTATGGTATAATTCGGCAGGCGATTGGAATACAACTCCATATACTCCGCGCGATAAAATGCTGACGAAGGAAAGCAGGGAAAAAGAATTTAAGATACTGAATGAGCTCGGAGTAAAAAGTGTAAAGATTGATTTCTTTGGCGGTGAAGGCCAGTCGGTTATGTCGTACTATCAGGATATTATAAAAGATGCAGCGCGTTACGGATTTATGGTAGATTTTCATGGTTGCACTTATCCCAGAGGATTGCACAGGACTTATCCGAATCTTATGACAATGGAGGGTATAAGAGGATTCGAGTTTGTAACATTTGAGCAGGCTAATGTAGATAGTGAGGCATCTCATTGTACTATTGTTCCTTTTACGCGCAATTTATTCGACCCGATGGATTTCACGCCGGTTTGTTTCAGTGAGATTCCGAATATACAGCGAAAAACTACGAACAGCTTCGAACTTGCTTTATCTGTACTCTTCCGGTCCGGCATACAACATTTTGCCGAAGTTCCGGCGGGAATGGCAAAAGCACCTGTCGAAGTTAAGGATGTTCTATCAAAAATTCCGGTAGCCTGGGATGAAACGAAATTTATCAAAGGCTATCCGGGAGAGTATGTTGTTATTGCCAGAAGGAAAGATAACGTTTGGTACATTGCGGGTATTAATGGAGAGGAAACGGATAAAAATCTTGAATTGGACGTGCGTTTTCTCGATGATTCTGCAAAAGGTTTGATGATAACTTGCGGCGAGAATAATCGTTCGTTCAAAGTAGAAAACAAAAGTATAGATGCATCGCAGCCGTTAAGTATTTCGTTGAAAGCTAACGACGGATTTCTGTTTCGTGTTTTTGTAAATTAGCGCGCAGCCTCACAAGAATCGCTGTTGCACAAATGCAGACTCCAGCGTGTTAAGAATCCTTTCACGTGTCGGGAATGTCATTATTCCTGTTAAGATTAATAAAACGGCAGATGCTGCATTCAGCCAATACATAGGATAAAATTCTATTGTTCCGTTCTGAACTCCGATCATACAAATTACTGCTCCGAAGAAGGATGCTCCTTCAATCGGTGCCATAAGTAATATTGAGCTTACCCGGTATAATCCCACGGTATAATGAGCAGCTTCTTCCGGTGTTTGAATATTAGATTGCTCAGTGAGGCGTTCTGCACGCAGCTGAAGTCCTGAGAGATAGAACGCTATTGCGGCCGCTGCCAGCGTAAACATAGCATGTGCTGCGGAAAGCACATTCATCAACGATGTATCTTGTTTGCCAAAACTGTCAGGAATAAAAATGGAATATAACAGAAGAACTACAAAGTAGTAGAACGAGATTCCAAGCATCAGGGCAATTCTGATGATTATAATTACTCGCAATTGTTTTGCTGTCAGGGCTTGTTCAAGATGTATTCGATTGAGATTAATTGAAAAGGTCATAATAAAACTCTATGATATATTATTTGATAAGTGCCATTGCGGACTAACGGACGGCAGATTCCGCCTATACTTTGTTTCCACCTGCACTTCTGCCTGCATTTTTGCCTATGCAACACTTCTGTCTACGCTACGCTTCCGCCTACGTTATGCTTCGGCAGACAGGTCATTTCCGCGTACATTTCTTGGGGTTTTCGTTTTCACATTGTTTTAGTGGATAAATAGGCAGACATGACGGCAAGCGAAGCCGCATAACTTTCATCTCTCTTGTTATTTATTATTTTCCGCTTCTCAACGCATCTAATGTTTCTTTTGGCGGACTATTTGGTATAGTCGCGACGATCTCTCCTTTATATTCAAAAATTTCTTTATCATCGGATGTAACTTCTCCTATCACCGCGACATTTTCGGTTTTTGATCGCACAGCCTGCAATACCTCGTCAACAGATTCCGGCGCGGTATGGACTACATAACGGGCTTGAGTTTCGCATATCAAAATTTCCTGCGGTGTAATTCCATCGACTGAAACAGGTACTTTGGACAAATCCACTCTGGCTCCTAAATTGCCGTATCTTGCTGATTCGCATATCGCAGCTCCAATACCGGCGGCGCCTAAATCAGAACAAGTTTTAATTTTACCGGTACCGAAAGCAGCCAGGGCCGCTTCAAGTGCGGTCTTTTCCTCTTTGAATAAAGCTATTGCCGGGCGCATCTCTTTTACAAGACCGGCTCTGTGAAGCGTATCGTTGCCGTCATTTCCTGTTACACCTATAATGATAATTTTATCACCGGCTTTTTTTGCCGGTTTGGTAAGAGGTTCTTTAGTGACTAATTTACCGAATACAGATACAACTACTGCAGGCACGATATCGGAAAAAGAGGTAGAGAATCCTCCTCCGACAACGAATACATCCATTGTTCTGCACATATCTCCTAATCCTTTAACCATTATGTTCAGTCTCTCCTGACTGCTCATAACTTTGCATTTTCCGCAAGTGCAGCGTCCGGAAAAGCCGCATGGACCGACTATTACTTCCTGGTCAAGAGGCCTGGTCCCGATGAAATCCAAAAGGAAAATCGGCCGTGCGCCCATCGCAACCACATCGCGCATAGCTCCTCCGGCGCCGGTAGCGGCAGCATCATAAGGTCTCGGCACACAGGGCGAGCAATGGCTTTCCATTTTAGCTACTACATAACCATTCATGCCCGGGACTTGAAAGACCGCTGCGTCATCGTTTGCTTCAGGCCCTATTGCCAGAGCTCCCGGCCAGATCTTTGACACTTGACGATTTAATTCCTGAAAACTTTTAAAATCGATTACCTTATCAATATTGTGATGCAAATGGACAAACAATCCATGCATTAATGCTTTTTCAATCGTGTTCATAGGGGCTCCTTTTTTAAATAGATAAGTTCAATCGAAAAGAAATTAATAAAAACTTTTCTTGCTGTGAATTATTTAGCTCTTAAATATGAATCACACTTTCATCTAATAATTATAAATTACTTTCGTATGAAAACAAATGCGTGATTCTCAAACGCAGGCAAATTAATAAACATACCGTAATTTTTGTAGAATACCTCTTTGAATCCTAATCGCGACATTGTTTCCCGTAATCCTCGGTCTGTGATGCCCCACTGTGTAATATTATGGATATCTCTCCATGGCTTTTTATACGTGGGATGTATCTCTTCTTTATGCTTGTAAATATATCTAGTTATGTCCTCACCGTGATCGGATGTCAGGTCAAGGTATTCTTCCAGCGGTAAGTCTGTAAGCCGGATGGTTTCTTGTCCGCGAACATATTGTTGATTGTAGACAACAAAGCAGGAACAATTTGTGGAATACCGCTCAATCACCTGATCCCAATCTGGATTTGCCTGATGCAGCAGAACATCGAAGAAGAAAACTATATCAACCTGGCCGACGGCTTGAATAATCGATGGATCCGAAAAATCGCCTCGAACGGTTTGGAGGTTCCGGTATTTGCTTAATCGTGTCCTAATTGTTTGTGGGTAATCGGTATCAATTAAAATACCTCTACTTATCTGAAAGTTCCTGATAGTGTAAAGACTATAGGCGGCATTTACCTTCCATACACCTCCAAGATCTGCAAATGATTTCGCGTGAGGATTGAGTTCAGTAAACGTCAGTTTGATTAGATTTAGCTTGTCCCGGTTCACATAGATATTGTATCCATGCAACAGGTTTGGGAGGTTACGAAGAGCTTTTTGAAATTTTCTTTGTACTGAGTTTTCCATAATTTATAAATAATATCGTTTACGGTTTGACGAGAATACCAAGCATAATGAGATTCGGTACTTCTTTGCGTACGAAATGCAAGAGAAATATGTAGGTTCTTCTGTTTAAAATCAAGCGAATGTAATGGAAACATGTAAAAGGCTATGATTGTCACATAGATTATAGCGAAGAGTTTTGTTATCAGTACAGATTATGCTTCTAAGGTTAGATTTACTTCAAATGTATCAAGAGTTTTTTTGATTTGAAGCGCGCATCTATCCTTGTATAGCAGATCGAGTCTTCGTTTTGCATTGTCCAGACCTAGTCCGCGGTTCTTCAGATTGCTATCATTATGTGTATATCTATTATAGCAATGAAAACTCACTTTGTCGTTTGAGCAATTAATGCTAATTTCAATAGGATTTCTTTTATCCGTATATAAGCCATGCTTGAATGCGTTTTCAAAAAAGGTAAAAAGATGAGCGGTGGTATAAAAATATTATCGCAAGAGATAGGTAAATTCACTTTTATAGCATCAGGGTCGGATATCCTTATTTTCTTCAGATTGATGTAGTTGTTTATATACTCAATCTCTTTTGATAATGGGACAAACTCTTCTTTTGTCTCATAAATAGTATACCGCAGTATCTGGGAAAGCGATATAAGTGTTTCAGAAGCTTTCTTAGGCTGTGAATGGATAAACGAATCTATATTGTTTAGCGTATTAAAAAGCAGGTGAGGTGCTATCTGTGATTTTATAAGTTCATTTTCGGTTTTAAGATAAAGGTTCTCAATCTCGATTTGTTGTTTCAGATTATTAATCCAATTTTCAAATCCACTGACCAGGCACCCGCTTTGGGCAATTATGAATGTCCCAAACGTCGGCGGGATTAAATATCTGCAATTAAAGATTTCAAAATCCGGATAAAATATTTTATGCAAGGGCATAAGTAAAAATGTCAATGCAGCGCTTGAACAAATGGATAATATCAGATATTTGACCAACTGCCGTTTTTCAAAAATACGGTAGAAGTAAAAATAAAAAAGATAAAATATTATTGCGGCCCATAATATTTTATTCATTACCATTTATATTATATTGTTAATAGATACATCAGCTAGAGGGATAACATGCGTATAAGAATATTGTGCCGCAATAAGCAGTTTGAATGTCAATTCATCATAATCTCTATCGTTCTGAGTTTTTTTCTATTCTTAGTACCGATTGCGGCGCAGGACACGTCGGGAACAATGCCGAAGCTTCGTGCAGTAGCTGACGGAGTACTTCGGGATGCAACATTTCAATTCGTTGATTCGAAAACTGGCAAACATTATGAATCCACCGAAAATGTTCTGCGAAAGGCGCAATTGAAACTTGAAAGTCCATACAATGATTGGCGCTATTGGAACGGTGTTTTAAATATTGCTATGTTGAAATTAAAAGATGTGCTTCGTGAACAGGTCTATTCTAAATTCGTAATTAAAAATGTCGCTTTTGGTTTTGATAGTTATCAGTACTTCCAAAAGAAACACAAAGGCGAAGATAAGTGGAGCTATCCGTTCGGGCAATTCTTTATAATGGAAGAACTTGACGATTGCGGAGCTATAGGAGCAAGTGTTATTGAAGTATATCGTGTCAATAAACAAGAACGATATAAGAAATATCTTGATAAGACGGCAAAACATATGTTCGAAAAACAGAACCGGTTGAAGGACGGCACATTTGTTCGTCATTTTCCGCATAAATGGACGCTCTGGGCGGACGATCTTTATATGGGACTTTCATTCCTTACACGTATGGGCGAATTGACTAACGACATAAAATATTTCGATGATGCAGCCAAACAGGTAATTAATTATCATAAATATCTTTTCGATGAAGAAGTCGGACTTATGCACCACTGCTGGTATTCGGACGTTAATCGGCAGGGCGTCGCCTTTTGGGGCCGTGCTAACGGATGGGCAATACTTGCTCAAATTGATCTTCTTGATCGGCTGCCCGAAGATTACACGCAACGAAATATCCTAATGGAATTATTCAGAAAGCATATTCTGGGAATTGCACATTATCAGGGAAGCGAAGGTTTGTGGCATCAATTGCTTGACAAGGAAGATTCGTATCTTGAAACATCATGCAGTGCCTTGTTTACTTATGCTGTGGCCCGAGCTGTTAATAAAGGATATTTAGAACCACGCTATGCATCAATTGCTCAGAGAGGATGGGAAGGCGTAATGTCTAAAATTCGAGATGATGGGAAAATCGAAGGAGTCTGTACCGGTACAGTAGTGAGCGATGATTTGGTTTACTATTACCGCAGGCCTGCCCCGCTTAATGATGTTCATGGGCTTGGAACAATATTACTGGCCGGCGCCGAGGTTATGCTGTTGCCTCAAAAGTAATAGAAAGAAAAATTATTCTTCAGGAATATTTTTTTATAAAATAATTGCTTATGACTATTCTGAAATTTATAAGATGATATTACTGAAATAAAACATTTCTTTCATAAATATAAAAAATCATAAAAGTGATGAAGAGCACAAAATATTCATAATAAAAAGAACATACTTAAGATCGAAAAGTATGCATATGATTTCTTTTTTAAGAATGGATGTATATGATTTTATGAGCAAATTTATTATATTAAATGTAGATATTAAAAGCTTCTATAAATGGAACTTTTATTTAATATCTAACATTATATAGGCGCTTTTTTTTCTATGATAAAATGGTTTACTTTAAAAAGATTTATTCACTTATTTTACCAATATAGAAAGGCAAGGATTTTATTATAATCCAAAGTACGCTATGAATGACTTCATGAAAAAATATTTCTATGTATGCCCAAAGACTGGGCGAATTACGGGCCTTAAATCATTTAACCGATTATCAAAGTTTTTTCTACCGTTTATCGGTTTGGCTGCAATGTTGTGGATTTTAATTCGCGTTCTGCCAAAACCGAGCCGTTTAAGCTATCCCTGTGTTCAGACGGCGATGCCGATTGCTTCAGGATTTATCGGTTATCTTGTAATGCTGGCTCTATCTGCCGTAGTTTTCTTCAAATCGAAAAAACCAATACAATATTTTCCGGTATTTTTTCTGGGTGCTTTTATTGTATTTGGTCTGAGCGGTTTTATTCTATTCGACACTAATGTGCTCCAAAAAGAAGTAGAGTTAACTGTCGATGCGGTCGTTAATGCGAATGAACCTATCGGTGTTGCAAAAGGCATATTCCCGGGAAGAGTTGTATGGGTGCATAATCCGAATGCAACTAATAAGAACTGCAATCCGAGCGCAAAAGATCATGGTTGGTTTATGCCTGAGAATAACAACCAATCTGCCATCGATAGTATGGTTTCTATCGCTTTGGACAGTCTTACAGGCCAGACAAGTGACAGCGCTGCGTGGAGGGCGATATTCCAGTACCACAATAAAACCCGAGGAAAGGGTGAAGTTAATTATGTCCCAGGAGAAAAAATATTTATTAAGATAAATGCTACGAGTGGTTGGGGAGGAAATTTTAACACCTCCGATTTATCTAAAACCTATAATAATTACTACGGGATTTCCGAAACTTCTCCTGCGGTAGTGCTTGCCGTTCTGCGCCAGCTTGTCAATGTTGTGGGTGTTGCTCAAAGCGATATATATATCGGTGACCCGATGAAACATATTTATAAGCATATGTATGATCAATGGTACCCGGAATTTCCCAATGTCCATTATCTTGATAACAACTATTCAACATTGGGAAGAGAAAAAGTTACGGTAAGTACGACTGCAAAAATCTACTATGCTGATCATGGAACGATTCTGAAAGATCAGGTTTGGGACGCATTCAGGCTAGGTACAACCCCCTGGTATAATGATGAACTCTATTCTATTCTTCAAGATGCTGAATATATGATCAACATCCCGATGCTTAAGGGACATAAACGCGCTGGTACCACAATGTTTGCAAAAAATCATTTCGGTTCGCAAACAGCTGACGATGCATCTCACTTACATAACGGATTGATAGCTCCCCGGGAAATGGAACAAGGAATTGACCGACCTGGTTATGGACTCTATCGTGTGCAAGTTGATCTTATGACACACTCATTACTTGGGAAGAAAAACCTTGTCTATATAATGGATGCATTATGGTCCACAAACCATGAACTTGGAGCACCGCTTAAATGGCAGATGGCACCTTTTAATAATAGTTGGTCATCATCCGTGTTCGCTTCACTAGATAATGTTGCAATTGAATCGGTCGGATATGATTTTCTGCGGAGCGAATATCAGACGGGCGGCTCGGTAACTGCATATGTTCAAATGGATGGGGTTGACGATTATCTTCACCAGGCGGCGGATTCGACCAACTGGCCTGATGGTATAAAATATGATCCTGACAGTACTGGAGTACATGTTTACAGTCTCGGCGTCCATGAGCACTGGAATAATGCAACCGACAAGCAATACTCGAGAAATCTTGAAACCGGTAACGGCATTGAACTGGTAACCGTTAACCAAGGCGGTTCGTTATATGTGGAAAATCAGAATAACCTTTCGCCTTATAAATTCCAACTATATCAGAATTATCCGAATCCGTTTAATCCTTCCACGGTTATAAGATTTAATATGCAACGATCAGGACATGCTGTTATTAAGATATATGATATTACAGGCAAGGAGATTGAGACACTTCTCGACGGCGAAGTTACGGCAGGATCTCATGAAATCCGCTGGAATGCAAATAATTTGTCAAGTGGAGTATATTTCTATAGAATGCAGGCAGATAAATTTACTGAGACTAAGAAAATGATTTATCAGAAGTAACTAAAATCGGTTTTATTGATGAAATATAGGAAAGTTATAAGCGGTATTTATATAGGAGTGCAGAGATAATCAGGTAAAAACTTAATCCGATAAAGAAAGCCGGTGTGAAACCGAAAAGCATCGAAAGGATTACAGCGGAAACGGAGCCAAGTACGGACATCGCACCATTAACACCGTACATCCATGGAATGTACTTTTCCATATCCTGTTGTTTTAACATCTGAATGCATGAAGGGAAAGGAATTCCTAATAGAAAACCGAAAGGGAGGATTATTAAGAAACTCACTGCACAACGAACCGGTAGACTATAAACCAGGAACATTGAAAGTATAAAAGGAAAAAGTATAAAAGTCAGAATTCCGATTATCACTATCAAAAGACTAATTGTATAAAGACGTTTCATTACGTTAGTTTCAAATATTTTCTTTCCCCAAAAACTGCCGAGGCCCATTCCGATCAACAAGGAAAATAAAAGAATCGACAGGGAGACAGCAGGAGAGCCGAGATAAAGTACAAGTTTTTGAAAAAGTGAGACTTCCAATATCATAAAACCTATACCAATGCAAATAAAGACGATCAAGGGAAATATGGCTGCCCTGAATTCTTTATGTTTTATCTTTTTCCTGATGATTTTTAATGGAAGAATCACGATGAGGATATTAAAGGCAATAGTACCGAATAACAGCCATAAATATTCGACGGGGACGCCTTTTCTTATTTTGTAAAAATAAGGACTATCGTCTCGGCACGGAGAAATATTGTATTCATATTGCTCAGTATATTTACTAAGAAATTCGTCATCCTGACCGATTTTTGCTAAAAATCGATTAATAGCAGTTTTGTCAAGTTGATCCCATGAATTTGGAAGAAAAGTTACAGCGGGCAAATCTTTTGGGATTTTCTTCATTGTATTTTGCCAATGAATAATATCATCTTTAGTAAAAACATTTTTTTTAATGACTATGGTGGGTGAATAATCAGATTCCAATATGGCAAAATGATTTATTGCATCTTTGTTATTAATACCATTTTCTTTAAAAGTGGAAAAGGTTGTCGTTATTAGCCGCATTAATTCCCATTTATTATGCACGGTAAAAATCATACTGCCTTCGGGAGTTAAGATTTTTAGATAATCCTGGATTGCTTCACATGTAACAAGATAATTTTCACTCATCGCGAAAGCTTCAATATTTTGCATTTGCTTGGTGGAAGGGAGTGCCATAACTATCAAATCGAATTTCTGATTCGATCGCTTAACAAAATGCCTTCCTTCCTGTACAAGAATATTAACGTTAGAGAAATCAGTATAAATTCCTCCATCGAAATTCCTATGCTCTTTGATGATATCGACAAAATCAGGATTTATCTCCACGCCGGTAATTTGTTCAACACCGCTCATTAGGCCTAACAACACTTCTTTCCCTCCACCGGGATCAATAATAAGCATGTTGTTATTTTCGTGATTTTTTAAACATAAAAATGGGATTGAATTTGTATGTCGTAGTAAAAGGTTAATAAGAAGTTCACCTGGCTTTTTTACGTTTCCATTAAAGCGATACACTTGGGTGCCAGCTGCTCCGTCTATAAAAAGGTGTTTAACTACATCTTGGTGACTGTATTGCACCAAATCAGATCGTCGATAAAGACTCCAGCGGCTGTCAATAATTTGGGATCGTATAGTCGGATCGGAATAAGCAGAATAAAAATCTTTTTCAAAAAAATTGCCAACCGGTACTCTACCCATAAATTCATTTTTACTATTATACAGCACCATGAGAAGAGACAAAAAGAGAATGGTATAAATACCAATTATTATTATCCTATTCATCCGGCTACGATTAAAACTTAAAGCTGTACCAAAAACAATAATGGTCAGCAGTAAAATACTATTAGGTGCCCCGCAGAAGCTAAATAAGCCAAGAGATGCGATTGAACCAATCGCTGCCCCTGATAAATCCGATGCGTACAATATGAAGCTATGTTCTGCATAGATCTTAAATATTTGAGCGTAGACAATGCCGGCAAAGAAAAAAGGGAGGAAGAGAAGAAAGAAATAGAGAAACGGGTCAGCAATGGAGAAACTTATCACTAAAATGATGAATAGGCATAATGAGATACCAAACAACGATAAGGATCTGGAAATAATCTTCAGTGATGTAGCAGCTTTATTTTCTTTTACTCTGTAGTAACAAAAAATCCCGCCGCTTCCTAAGCCAAGTATGGTAAGCGACAGAATGAAAAATGCGTAATCGCTGACAAATATTACAGACGAAATGCGTGTAGAAGTAATTTCAAAGCAAAGAACTACGGCAGAAAGAAGAAATACATTCAGATAAAGAAATTTGCTGCTTTTCATTTCCGAAGAAATAACCCGGAGCGTTTTTTTGTATAAAATTAATATGCATTTATTATTTTAGTTCTGAAGTTATATAGAACATTGTGATGCTTAAAAAATACTGCGTTCATATCCAAATATTTATCAAGCTCCCGTTCATCAAGTTCGATGATGTCGATTCCATTTCTTGCATCAACTACCTTATCCCCTCAGTCGTCAAGCAGTATCTCCATTTCATACCGCTTGACTTCTGAGTGAGCATATCGTACGATTCTACACCACCAAGACTTGGTATCAGGTGATACTATTTAAGCAGCATCAGTTTCTTCGTCTCGGTAAAGCTTCCAGCATGAAGCTGATAGAAATAAATTCCGCTTGCAAGATTCTGAGCATTGAAAGTAATTGTATACTGGCCAGGCACCTGTATTGAATTCACCAAAGTCTGAACCTGCCTGCCTAAAATATCAAATACCTTTAACGTTACTTGGGAAGTTTTAGAAATATTGTATCTGATATTTGTAGCGGGATTAAACGGATTGGGATAATTATTGTATAGCTTAAAACTTTGCGGCAATCCATCGGCAAGGTTAACCGATACGGTTACATCCGCAGTATCAAGATATTCCCGTAACCACTGTAGAGCAGGCCTCTCGGCTCCGTCCTGTTCAACCAGATAAGCGCCCTGATCGTTCCTCCATAATCCCGGCCTCCATCCCCACAATGTAATACCTTCAACAGCGGGATGCTTGTAGAACGTGGGAAATATCCGCTGGTATTCCTGAAGCTGTACTTGATCGGAAGGGCCATCGATATCCAGTTCCGTAATTTGAATCGGCAGCCCTGTTGATGCAAGAATATCGAGATTTGCTTTCATCACATTAGCATCAGCGGTTGTTGTAAAAGCGTGCCCTTGCTCTCCGATAATATCTATTAAAGTGTCTTCCTTAAGCAGGTTGATGATACCGAGATATTGATTTGTGCTGGTAGAGCTATTGATGATATTAAAGTCATTGAGCATTAATCTGGTTGAATCCGGAAAAATCTCCCGGGCCATCTTGAAGGCATTTATTACCCAATCCCAACCAGTTGTACCATTACCGCCTAATGCTTCCTTATAATTAGCCCGTCCATTTATGCCGTCGGGGGGATTATGCCCGAGTAATGGTTCATTCACCACCTCCAAATATTCGATATCAGGATATCGATCGGCAACAGCCTGAAACCATTCTCTAATTTCTTCCAATTGCTCCGCCGGCGCTAATCCTGATATCCAACTGGGCTGCTGTGCTCCCCATATCAGTACATGAAAGTGAAACGGGAAACCGTTGCTCTTCGCAAGATTGTACGCAGCATCCAGGCCTCCCCAGTTCATCACATCGCGGGTTCCTTCTACACTTCCCCACTTTCCGGCATTTTCCGGCGTGACCTGATTCCAGTACGCTTCAAAATTTAAAGCCTGGTTAGAACTATATGTGCTCCCGACAAACTTTAGTTGTCCGGTAGCAAGCGGCGGACCTTCCCAGATCACTGGACTTGGTATTATTTCGGTAATTTGCAGGTTATCTATATAAATAGTATTCCCCACATTGACTGTATAACTAAAATGAACTGGTCCGCGGATATATGCTTCATTATTGGTGACCGTAAATTGCATAGTAAATTTTTGCCACTGGGTACTCAGCGTAGCCGGGCGTATTGCTGAAATCTCACCTGTCGAATAGTATCCCACCGTGAAATTTACCTGAGCGCCTGCTGTAGCAGCTTTTGCCCAAATAGAATAGTCATACATTCCGTTCGGCTTTACTCGAAGACTATCTGCAATAGCCTGGATATCCCATTGAGTTGATGTTGCAGCATTAACTGTGACTTTTAATGCACGGTTTCCCTCCTCAACCGTGTCGCTCACGATCTCGATTAGTGGCGGCGGGGTTACGCCTGAACCCACCGAAATCAACCAGCCTTTGACATTGTTGTTAACCACGCCGGTGTCGGAACTCTCGAAACCTCCATTCGTGACAATAGGAAGGGATTGGCCAATACCTTTTCCTCTTACAGAAACTGAATCGGGCGATCCTAACGCATTGTGTGTTAAGATGATGAATCCCGATTGACTGGAAGTATCAACTGGTGTAAAAGTTATTGTAAGCTTTGAACTGTCTGAAGGCGCAATCGAAAAAGCAGAAGGAGAAAATGTAAATAAGGCATTGGTTGACGAGACTGGAGTAACCTTGAGTGTGTCTGTTCCCCGGTTATAAATCTCTACACTGTCTTGTTTAGCAATGCCAACAGTATCACTTCCGAAGTCTATGGTATTTTTCGAACTTTCGAAGACGGCACTTGGGTTGGCTGCCGGTTTTGGTACAAGTGTGACGCTGTCGGCATACCAAATAGTTGCGACTCCAGTGCCACCTACATCTCCTGTACCTGCACAGTGTATTCCAAAGGCAATATAGATGGTATCCATCAAGCTAGTAGTGTTAGCAATATCAATAGTGATATTCTCCCAAGCAGAAGAACCCATTTGGGCGCGATTCCAAGTGCCGATTTTAGCATCCGCATTGTTATTAAACGGACCTGTCGGCAAAGTTTGATAGGCTTCAACCATTATGTCCTTATAACCTACATCTCCCTGCGCAAAGTAGCCCTCAAAAGTGAAGGAATTAAAATCAGCCAGAGTTTTTCCAGCCGGCAGGATAAATTGAAGAACAGGAGCAGCGTTATAATTGCCGATTGTATTTTGCAGAACCTTGTTTCCAGTTGCAACCGGATCGTCAGCAACCACGGCTTGACAGTCCGTAGGATTCCAGCCAATTCCGGTAAAAGAATGTCCAATGGTATCGCTTTCAAAATCCCACGATAAAA
>CAZYAM010000008.1:0-47688 GCA_964645575.1 uncultured Ignavibacteriaceae bacterium | reverse complement strand
AACCTGTTTCACTTCTTCAAGCTGTTGCACCGTATTCACACCCATTATTTCCTCAACCTGTTTCGTTTTTAGTGCCGAGATTCTCCATTGCTGCGTCCAGAAATGCCCGAAAACATCTGTGAGATAGTATTCATTCTGAACATTCTGCGGTGTTATACGCTGTAATGCTGTAAATAGTTTTTGTCTGTTAAATACATAAATTCCGGAATTTATCTCATTCACCCGGCGTTCTTCTTCAGTTGCATCTTTATGTTCAACAATCCTTTTTACCGAACCATCATCATTACGAATAATACGACCATACCCTGTCGGATCAGAAAAATCGGCAGTTAATATAGTCGCCGATGCTTCCGTTTGAAGATGATAGTTAATAAGTTTCTGCATGCTTTCGGCAGTAAGCAGTGGAACATCCCCTGATAGAATCACAACATCTCCGGTAAAAGTCCCGAGTGCTGCTTTAGTCTGCATTATTGCATGGCCTGTTCCGAGCTGCTCCGCCTGTACGACAATTTCGACATCCGGATGAGAATTTTGAAGATACCGAATTACCGTATCGCGCTGATATCCTGCGATTACAATCACACGAGATGCCTTTAACATCATTGCAAGATCAACAACATAGTGCACCATCGGTTTGCCGAGTACTTCGTACATCACTTTAGCCCTGGTTGCATCTTTCATGCGTGTCCCCTTCCCGGCAGCCATAATAACTGCTGCAAGCGGACGCTGAATATTAGATATTTTATTGTTTTGCATAGTTATAGGAAGTAATAGAAACAAGTATGTTATCAATTAAACGTGTAGATCCAAACCGCACCGCAAGTGCCGCTAAAATTTCAGGCTGATTGACATTTTCCGTTTCTGAAAATGTAACGGGATCGATAAACGCGATGTAATCAATCTGCGTCGGTGTACCCGACTGAATAATTTTCAGCATTTCCTTCCGCAATAATGTAATCGATCTCTCACCATGTTTAATCTGCTTTTCTGCATATTTAAGTGAACGAAATAACACCAATGCACTCTTACGCTCAGTTTCATTTAGATAAATATTACGTGAGCTCAAAGCCAACCCGTCTGTTTCCCGAACAATCGGTGCAATGATAATTTTAATATCAAAGTTCAAATCCTTAATCATCTTTTGGATAATAAATGCCTGCTGCGCATCTTTCTGCCCAAAGATTACTATATGCGGTTTGGTAATATTAAAAAGTTTCGCTACGACAGTTGTGACACCCCTGAAATGCTTTGGACGAAACTTCCCTTCTAAGATGTTTGATGCCTCTTCAACTTCAACGATACTATCGAATCCCTCGGGATACATTTCTCCAGCATCAGGAAAGAAAATAATATTCGAACCAGCTGCGCCGGCAACAGCTTTGTCATTTTCGAAATCCCGGGGATAACGAGTATAATCTTCATTTGGGCCGAATTGCGTCGGGTTTACAAAGATTGTTGTGATGACAATATCTGCAAGAGAACTGGCACGTTCGATAAGACTTGCGTGTCCTTGATGCAAATATCCCATAGTCGGGACAACAGCAATTTTCTTTCCATCACATCGGAGCTTCTCAGAAACTTCCTGCATTTCCCGTATAGTCTTCAGAATTCGGACAGGTATTCCAGACTTCATCTATCAGCCTATGAGATGATGCAGTAATTTTGTGATCGTTTCCTTCAGCTCTTTTCGATGAACAACCAAGTCAACGAATCCTTTATCCAGAAGAAATTCTGAACGCTGAAATCCTTTAGGCAAATCCTTGCCAATAGTTTGCTTAATAACACGCGGACCGGCAAAACCTATAAGCGCCGCCGGTTCGGCTATATGCACATCACCAAGCATGGCATAACTTGCCGTGACGCCGCCGGTTGTCGGATCTGTTAAAACAGAGATGTACGGAACACCGGCATCCGAAAGTTGCGCGAGCTTTGCACTCATCTTTGCCATCTGCATCAGCGATAAAGCTCCCTCCATCATCCGTGCCCCGCCTGTTGATGAGATAATAATCAAAGGCTGTCTTTTCTTACGTGCGACTTCCGCTGCACGGGCAATTTTCTCACCGACCACAGAACCCATGCTTCCACCGATGAACGCAAAATCCATACATGCAACCACTACCGGAATTCCGTTTATCATTCCTTCGCATGTCCTTACTGCATCAAAAAGTTTTGTTTTTTTAATACTTGCAGCGATACGTCCTGCATACGGTTTCGTATCTACGAATTTCAAAGGGTCGATGGATTGCATTTTTTTATCCATCTCCTTGAAATTCCCGTCGTCCAGCAGGATATCAAAGTATTCTTTACTGCCGATACGAAAATGGAAATTGCATTTGGGGCATGTGAAAAGATTCTGCTCTAACTGTTTCTTATGGATAATCTCGCTGCAGCCGTTGCACTTCGTCCAAATGCCGTCCGGTATGTCTTTCTTCTGCCCATCTGACGAAATATTTTCTTTTGATCGTTTAAACCACGCCATATGTATTTCCTTCACCTATCCTGTATCAATTTATCGAGTTTTTGTATTCGTACGGATGACGAAATCTTTCAAGTACATCGGTTCCAGATTTTCAGGAGAATTCTTCATACCGGCCTTTAGTTTTTCGATTGCAATACGCGCTATTACGTCCCCCCGACAATATGAGAGAATATTATCAATAACTCCACTTTTATCTGCAAACTTCTTTACTTCGTCTATTCGGTCTGTAATTATCATCGTATTCGAAGTATTAGCAGAAAGCGCTGTAGAAAGATTTCCGATTTGAACAGGAAGAAATTCACAACGTGCACCGTCCTTCTTCTCATATCCACCGAAATAATAATCCCCCTGTTTTGCATCAACAGATATAATCACTCTGCTTGTCTGCGGACGGGAAACGAATACTGCTTCTGCAACAGATTCAAAAGCAGGAACCGCAATAAGAGGCTTTCCACTCGCAAAACATAATCCTTTTGCAGTGCTTAATCCTATGCGAAGTCCCGTAAATGAGCCCGGCCCGATTGAAACTGCTACTGCGTCTATTTGTGACAATGTAATTTTCTGATCTTCATATATTTCCCGAATCAATGTCAACAGTTTCTCCGAACGAATATGAGATTCAACGAGAGACCGCTCGGCGTGCAGACCTGAATCGTTCGCCAATCCGACTGAGCAAGCTGCAGTTGATGTTTCTATGCCAAGAACCGTCATTGTTTTCCTACTCCCTTTATTTCGATCAGGCGCTCGTTTTCATTAGTTCCCAAAGATAACCGAACATCGTACCTTTGCCCCGGCAGAAGGTCGTTTAGCATTTCCGCCCATTCAATAAGACAAATACCATCTCCCTTGAGCAATTCTTCATAACCAAGATCATACAATTCAGCAAGCGACTTTATACGGTACAAATCGAAATGATACATGAAAAGTTCATTTCCGCTTTTATCTACACCATCGTATCTATTCAGTATAACGAAAGACGGACTTGTTGCCGGTGTATGTGCTTTAAAGGCAAGGCATACTCCTTTCACAAACTGAGTTTTTCCGCTTCCCAAATCGCCGTATAACGCAACAATACCTCCTCGCTGTAATTTTTCAGCAAATGCACCTGCATAGGAAATAGTCTCTTCCGTCGATTTCGTTATGCGCGTTTCGATCATCTTGGTTTAAGCTTCACAATAGGCAAGATCATTTCCTCCATTGAAACGCCGCCGTGCTGGAAGCTGTCACGGTACTGGTTTAGATACTTATTATACTCAGTTGGATATACAAAGAAGTAATCTTCTTTTGCCATTACATAATTTGTCGTTACACTGCCCCGCGGTAATTTGTATTCTGTCGGACTTTTTACAAAGATTGCATTTTTGTCGTCTACTTTCAAATTTCTGCCGAACTTAAACCGCAGATTTGCCGAAGCTTCCCGATCACCGATTACTTTCGAACCGCGCATACAGCGTACGCTTCCATGATCTGTCGTAAGGATGATCTTGACATTCTTTTGCATCGCAAGCGTTTTAAGCATACCAAAAAGTGACGAATGCTGAAACCATGATCGTGTGAGCGAACGATATGCTGCGTCATCCGGAGAAATTTCTTTTAGAAGCGGCGAATCCGAACGCCCGTGCGCAAGCATATCAATGAAATTTACTACAACCGACGTTAATCGGCTTTTTGTATATGAAAGAATATTACCTTCAAATTGTCTGCCGAACTCAGCATCTAATATTTTAACATACTTAGACTCCGGCTTTAGCTGGATACGCCTGCGTTTCAGAAGTTCATCCATCAACTGATGCTCATATCTATTCCGGCTGCTTTCATCGTCATCTTCATACGACCACATTTCAGGAAACTGTTTTTCTATTTCGGCAGGAAAGTAGCCGCTGAAAATTGCATTTCGTGCATACGGCGTTGCGGTTGGAAGAATGCTGAAATAATACTGTTTTTGAAAAGTAAAGTACTCTGCAAGCAATTCTTCCATAATGAGCCATTGATCAAGCCGCAGACAATCAATTACGAAGAAAAAAACCGATGTATTCTCGTTTAACTCAGGAATTACACAACGATCCACGATATCAGGCGAGAGCATTATCGGGCGTTTCGGATCATCGATCCATCGGCGATAGCTACGTCCAACAAATTTTCCAAACTCTGCATTACATTCACGCTTCTGATCCTGCATGGTTTGCCGGAGACCTAATTCGGGATGATCGTCCAGCTCCATATCCCAGTTTACGACTTTTATATACAGGTCAATCCAATCATTCTCCGTAAGCGGAGTGTTCAGTGTGAAACTAATGTTTTGAAATTCTTTTATATAATCACGGGAGACTTGTGCGTTGGATATTTTCTTTGCTTCAAGGATTTTTTTACACGCCATTAGAATCTGGCTCGGATTCACCGGTTTTACCAAATAATCTGTAATTTTACTGCCGATAGCTTCTTCCATTAAACTCTCTGTTTCGCTTTTCGTCACCATGACCACCGGAAGCACCGGAGAAATATTCTTCATTGCCGAAAGAGTCTGCAGGCCTCCCATTCCGGGCATCATCTCATCGAGAAAAACCAAATCATAACCTTTTATCTTGATCATCTCAACTGCATCTTCACCATTCGTCGCCGTATCTACCTGATATCCCTTCTGCTCCAATAACCGCAGATGAGGGCGCAATAAGTCGATTTCATCATCGACCCACAGTATTTTCTTAGAAGTTTCCATTTCTTTTTAGCATAAAGTACCAATTACACGCACGAGAATCAATGCAAGAGACAAAGACAAAGAACAAACCTGAAATGATTCCCTTAATCGTTTATATTCTTTTGATATATTCGGCAATATAATTATTTCATTATCCAAACTTCAAGATTCGTATTATTTAATAGCTATATTAATGTCCAATCCGCCTTCATTAGTTGTAGAACCGGGGATTATTGTTCCCCCTTCATCAGGAGTAACTTTAGAGTAGCGATAATACAATGATGCAGTAACGCGTTCACTTAAAGAATACCGAATACGCGGCTCAATTGTTGAAGTGCTTGATCCACCCATTGGACTGCCATCACTTTGGAATTCATTAAAACTATATCGCAGTGTAGAATTATTTGAGTAGCTGTAGTTGATAGTGATATCAATATTATTCATGAGCGATAAGCCAAAAAAAGGGATTTCAAATCCCTGCCGGCTAAATGTTGCGGAGACAGCAATATCCGACCTCGAAGTTTCTCCGACAGTTAACGAAGATGGTGTAAGATCATACGTTGAAGTTGCATTGTATCGGAATGTTGCGTTTAATTTTCCCTTTGCAATATCCTTGAATGAAATATTTAGGCCGATTAATGGAGTAAACCCGTACATAACCGATTGACTCGAAATCTCTTTATTCCCTCCTCGTATCATTTTCCAGCTTTGCGTATGGGTCGATGAATATGAATGCTCCAGAGATACAGACGTTGCAAAACTCCTGAAGATGCTGATGCTTTCCAGTCCTCCCCATCTAAAAGACCAATTGACTCTCGGTGCAATCGGTCCAAGAATCTTTGACAGCCAAGGGAGCGCCTCAAGTCCTTCCTCAAATGCCTGCGATAGCTTGGCCGCATCGGAAGTGACCGGATTATTCTCGTCTGCCTGCTTTAACTCTGAAAATTTCTTGTTCACATTCTCAAGATTCGTATTGAATAATTTAAACATCAAGAAAGACGGCAGACAAATATAGGAGCGAGTAATACTTCCACTGACAGTGCTGCTCGCAACGACAGGGAAACCCAGGGAATCCACATTACTGGTTCTGTTCTCGTTATGAATCCATCCGAGTTTCCAGTTTAAATCAAGAGATGCTCCTTCCCATAAAGGCCGCGAAGTTTGAAATGTAAGATTATTCTTCTGTGTAAAATTATCAGTCAGGCTAACGGTACCGGCAGTATCTGTTGCACGCATACCGGGGACTATATCATAGGTAATAAACGGGAAAGTCCCTTTTGTCTTTAAAACCAGGCGGCCATTTGGATCCGATATGAGTCCGAGTTGATATAAAAGTGAAGGGCCGTTTTCGACGAGCGATGATTGGAAAAAAGGAACTCTTGCGAACAGATTGGCGAACCCGCTTCTGCCGCGAATTCCATTGTTTTGTGATGAATTCGACTGGATGAAACTGATATTAATTTTTTCAAAATCAAATAATGTGTTTTTAAACAACATACGCGTGATATCAAACTCACTTTCCGGCTCCATTGAACTTTTCCCTGCACTTGTGTCCACCGGCGGCAGCGCCGATTTAGGTGCCGAAGACCAAATGGCATCTGTGATATTTTTAATATTAATATCCAATGAGAATGAAGGATTTGAAGTCCAGTTTGCACTCTTACCCAATGGCCCCAATGAAATATTATTAACCCATCCATAATTTACATTATACTTGAAATTGGGTGTAAATATCTTGTCCAGCATAAACACTTTCGGTGACTTAAGTTTTGTACTAAATGTTATTGATTGACCGTATCTTTGATCTATACCGAAGTTAATAATTCGATCGCTGAAAAATATATCGCTGAGAATGTCGTAGAAAGAACGCAGCTGTCCGTTTCGCATCTCCAGATGGTCGAGTGAACTTGAGATATTTAAACTATATCCAACTCCTAAATCGAGCAATCCAGCTTCAAAAAACTGCCAATTGAAGCTCATAGACCGCGTGGAAGACATACTGTGCGCGGGTAAACTGGGTACTGTTTCTGTGCGCGAATGTGATTCTGTCCTGGTCCGGCTGAGCGAAGCACCGAAACTTAATTGCTGTGGAGTGAAGAATACTTTAAAATTTTTCCAGGGACGCAAAATATAAAAATCGCCAAAAATAGAAAAGGGTGATATATAGTTTTTCTTATTAAACTGTGTAGCATAATTAAACGACACATCCCAATTCCATGTTTCTGAATATTCGGTTGACGGATCACGTCTATGAGATGTCGTGTAATTGTATCCGAATGACATCTTATTAATTGTTTCTTTTACAAGCCATGTTTTAAGAGGAATATTGAATTTTATAGTCGGCACCGAATACGAATCCGTTACAACCAAATCTTCCGACTTAAGACGTACATCATCTGCATCTTTGTATTCGCTCGTGCTGCTTTCAGAAGTATCAGTCGCTATTGCTTCTGCGGCTTTCTCTACCAGAATATCAGAACCCGGTATATATCTCGGTTTACTCATCGATTCTGAATGCGAATAACTTGCGTCTATAACTGTGCCGGACCAGGAGTCGGGCAGCAGTTTGCCAAAACTGAAGAAAGTTGAAATGTTCCAGCTTCTGGTTGTATTACGCGTACCAAAAGGTACCTCCAATTGATGGAAAAATGGATTTGTCTCAGTCAAAGAAAAGGCAACACTGCCGATATCTGCAAAAGATACTTTTGCATCAAATTTGTATGCCCATCCGGGAGTATTATCAACATCTGTAAGACGAAGTTCGTTCGCCCATAATTCGCCGACAAGAACTTTGGTCGAATCCCCTATTCCTTTTGGATTTTGAATGCCAATGGATATAAATTTTATTTGATTCAATCTCGGATTTCCAAGTATCCGATATTCTGCTCCCGGAGGCCCATCGGTTACTGCAATTCCATCAAAGCGGGCGGTACTACCAAGTGCTTTTAGGGCGGTAAGATCACCGAATCTAATATTTACATCGTTTCCCTGCCAGCCTTCATGTACCGGTGCACTGTATTCGTAATAATTATATATATCGTCGCCGAAGCGAATGAAAAATCGGGCATCGTAGTTATCAGGATCTATATAATCAAATTTCCGATATCCTTTTATACGCTCCTCATATCCCGTTTCACCATGAATAAACATTTTTAGCGTTCTATAGTTAAACATATCGAGCGGCTTTTGCGAAAAATTTCTTACGACTTCCTTTTCATCTCCATCATGCAGGCTCTTTACAATTAAATTCAAAGACTGCTCATTGCCAACGATGTCCTTATCCTTACGAGTGAGATCTTTTTGCGGGGCAACGCCAATTTCTTCAGGGTCGTAGTTAGGATTGTCCTCATAGTTCACAACACTGATTTCAAATGATGAATCTGCCCGATCCCTTTTTTCCCATTGATTACCAACAAGATTGAACTCTACAATGCGAAGAAGCACCGGCTGACTGGCGCCGGTCACCCAAAGACGCACTCCTTGTACGCTGGTCAATGTGGGCTCCCCGATTTTTCTGGAATACTCAGAAAGCGGGATACGAATCTGCCGCCATCTGGTAATTTGGGTAACTTTATCAGTTGCACCTTTTCCGGCAACTAATTTCTGAAAAGCACTGCTGTTTGTATCGAGCGGTATTTCATATTCAAAATACGAATTAAGCCGCTCCATACTCTTACTTCCATTCATATCCTCGCCATCCGGAAATATTCCTTCAGAACTGAAATGGTTCCCCTCTGTACCATTAACTTTAACATATTTATTAGCGTCTGTCCATCCCTCAAGAACACCTCCAACTGGAAATTGTCCCCAATCGTCTCCGGAAGGATCATTGGAGTATTCCGGATATTTCACAAGAAAAGCCGAATAATAGTTTTTCTCCATCGCATTACTCATTGTATCGAGGCCCCAGTCATAAGCGTTATTCAATGTTCCTCTTTGATAATGAGTTGGCGAATCCAATCCGTCTTCTGTATTCAATCTTCTGTTTGGAACAACATCTTCGCTGATATACCCGAGATCGATATTAAGTGTCGCAGCACTATCCTGATGTTCCAGGATATTTATCCAAAATTCGATAAAAGCGACGTTTTGCTCCACAAGATCTGTTGATGTCGTACTAAGAGCTCGTTGTATACCGCCCCATGCTCTTTTGTGCGTATTACCACCATTCAAACCGATGGTTCCTTCAAGATCCATGGAATAATTGAAGGCACCGCGCACGTCCGGACAGAAATATAAATTTAAAGATATAACCTGGTCTTCTCCTGGCACAACACTCTTTTCTTCCCAAATACTTCGAATTGTTACATCTGTTGGAAGAACATTGAACCAGCTTAGACGCGCTTTGTAATTCATCTTTTCCGTGTCCGCTGCGATACCATTATTAACAAGTGCCTCGCTAACATGAATAGTGCGGCCGTCAATTCCACCGGGTGTATATAGGGTATCAAGATAAGAACTGTACCATGGCGCACTTGCTTCTTTCCAAGTTGAATATAAACCGCCAAGAGGGATAGTCTGCCGGGCACCTTCGAAGTCGTCGATATAGGCAACACCCTTGCCGCCGTCACTCGCTACAGGACTCGTGCGAGTATTCGGATTGGGGAGTATATATGCCGCTTCACCGCTTAAAGATATTTTCGACGGTACTGTCGTTTTTATTCCGGGAAGAAAATTCAATACATTGGTAAGCCAGGGAACATCTATTGCAGTACGGCCGTCAATTCCTAACATCATATTACTGATCGGTTCTTCACCGACACGCACTTTCTCGCTTAATGACTGCTGACTGTAATTCATAATAGTAAAACCAAGAGTAGAATTTTTACTAAGATTGAACTCCCCGCGCGCGCCAAGCAGCGATTTTGAAGCGAGCTGGAACATATCGTTCGCTTCATATTTAATCTGGATATCCTTGCCCGGCGCCAGGTACATCTGATTTTTTATGAACACTTTACTTGAGATGTAATCCACGGTATAGTCGACACCGGGTATTAGTCTCTGGCCGCCGGAAATCACTTCTACACTCCCCTCCACGGTGTTAAAGCCAATCGAAAAACTCGACTGCCCCGAGCCTTTTGCACTACCGCGTAAATAGTACCTGTTTCTGGAACTATTCCGAGCAGCCGATGCGCTTGTATCATAGATAAGAGGAAACGACAATGAATCAGCAATCTGTCCAATATCACCGGAAATTTTAGGATCATGCTTACTTAGAAAATATGCAATACTTAAAGAATCAAATGGTTCAACGGTCGGGAAAATAATCTCGCCATTCACTTCATCAATCGTAATACCAGCGCTATAATCGAATGCCTTATCAGGCGGCGGCTGATTACTTGTGCCGGAAAAACGATCCAATCCGAATAATTCCATGAGGCCGACATTTTCCGGCAGCACTTCCTTCACTGCTGTCTGTCCGGGTAACTGATATTCAATATGGAATTCAAAAGATTCGATACCGAACATATTGAGAGGATATCGATTCTTCAATTGCAACTCCCAAGCATTTTTTTGAGTACATTGAAAGTTAGTCGGACGAACAAGCTTCATGATAAGTTTTAAAGAATCTTGAGGATCTTGTTGTTCCTGCCCGGAGTTACCTATGCGTCTTGGAGAATTGTCTTGATTACTGATCATATAATACACAGCAACTGCCTGATTTTGCTGAATTGCTGTCTTTAAAGAAATTACGCCTGTGATTTCATTACACTCATATTCGGTGCTTTCAAGTTTAACAAAAAGCCCCTGCTCTACTTCTCCCGGCACCGGATCATAATTTTTTCGACGTGCGATAGTATCTGCCTGCAGAAGTTCTACAGTGTCTTGATTCATAAATGCCACAACATTTCTCGCTCCTTGCGGAGGTATCGTAGCAGTAGATGTGACCCATACTTCGATGTCAAGTATTGTCATAAATCGATCTTCTAAATTATTAAGATAATAATTATCGTACAAGTCTATATACGATCTATCGACAAAGAAGTGATTCGTGGAATATTCCGTCGGACGGATTTCAATTGGCTTCGCTTCTCCTCCGCCTGAGACGGAAATTTCCTTGATCTGTCCTTTCTTCTGCGTGGCAACAGTAGTCAAGCGCAACGGTCCAACTTGAAATTTTGCCATAATGCCGAACAATGCCGAACCGCCGGAAATAAATGACGAGTTTGTAGGTAATGAAACATTTCCCGCTTCCACGCTTTGCACAATGTCATCCTGGTAGCCGGTATATTTTACATGAAGCTGGTTTTCATACTCGAACGTGCGTTGTGTATTCCAGTCTGCGGCAATTTTCAGCTTATCCCCGATTTCACCGTCCACAGTTACCTGTATTTGTTGTTTGAAATCCGGCGTACTTTGACTCTGCCCTAAAGGGCTCGATGTAGCAAGATCATATTGAGTATTGCGAAATCCGGCATGAATGTCGATCGCACCATTCACATTCAATTTAATAATATTGGGACCGAAAATGCTGAAGATCGGGTTCTTTGGTATAGGAACTTCGATTTTAGTGATCGAGCCCATTAAATCACCCAATGTGGTTTTTGCACCAATTTGCTGTGTCGAATATTGGGTCATTGATTCCCAGTTCTGTCGAACCGATTGCTTCAAACGAAGCGATGAATATTGCTCTAATGGGATATCAACCGGGATACGCATGTCGTATTGATCCATCATGTATCGCAACCGATACACCCATTTTGTTGAATCCAATGACACCTGATATCTTACGACTGGCGGATCAGAAAGGAATAACGGATGCTTTTTATGATAGGCACTTTTAACCATCGGTTCATCTTTACGGATATATGTAAACTGGGCGATACGCGCTGAAGAATCCCGTGGAAGTGCACGGATCGCGGCCAATTGACTCGCAATATTTGTGTCTATCCTGGAACTGACAGTTGTAGTCCGGGATAACATACGCTTTTGAGCAGCTTTGGCCCGCCGAGACAACTTACCGGATGTAAACTGCTGCTGCGGTAGTACGGTATCCGAACTTGCAGTTGCGAAAACCAAATTGTTATCGGTTTTCATCGCAAGGCTTGACGCCTCGATCTGCATCTGGCTGCTGAAAACAAAAGCTGCCAGCATAATGCACCGCCGAAACATTCGTTTCCGTATAAGTTTCTTACACTGAACCACGTGCGCTCAGTCTATTGTTAAGTAATTAAAGAAAAACAGCTTAAAGCCGATATAGAATGGTCACAACAGCTCGATATGGCTCCGGGTAGGGTTTAAATGAGGGTATTTAAGAAATGTATTATTCATACTGCTTGTAGCCTTTCTTGACGAACACCTGCAAATACTTTTGAAAACTTAGCGAAAAGAACTCAAAATTGCAAGTTCTGAATTGTCGAAAATCATTAGCTTTACTGTTCATTCTGTTTATATGCTTGAAGTATCTCTTTTACTTTCTCAAATTCACACTTTATATCTTTTGTCGAAATAGTTGTTGAAATCGGGGCATTTGAGCGTCCTAATTCCTCTAGTTTAAAACAAGCTGCACCAAGCTGTTTTGCACCAAGATTGAGACTGCTTCCTTTAAGCGTATGTGCTGTGATGGTCAGCATCTGATGGTCGTGAACGTCCAATGCCTTTTCTATGGCCTTTATCTGCGCCGGTGTCTCGTTTATGTAGATATCAATCAATTCAATAACAAACTCGGAATCAGTTTCCTGCACTAATTCCTGTAGCCGGGTAAGAACGGAATTCTCAGATATGTTTTCTGCTGTCGGCATAGGATTCTCTCACCAATTACGTTAGAATAAATTTTTCCAAGTTTCTTTAACTTGCTTAAGTCCTTATTGTATCTTTTTAATTGCCATAGTATTATATAATGTCACTAAAATACAGCATAAGGATTATTGTATTCAAAATCATGTCAGCAGAGTCGAATTATATTATATACTTATTCAACGCTTTAATACTTTGCGTTTCTTAGTCCCCTCAGACACCAACGTTCCTTTAATACATATTAATGCGCCGGTATGATCGTGAACAGCAGTTAGACTTCCCGCAACGGCCATTAAATGCCCCGAGGCATTCGTCAATTTCGTTTTAAGATTATGTAAAGTCGGGGTCTTTCGCATTTTTTTCAACAGATTATTTTGTTTTCGTTTCGGAGCACCAAAGACATTAATATGTGCATGAAGCATGTTCTTGTGTGAATTATAGCCAAGCAGATGCATGAATGCTTTGTTACTATCGATCACAACCCCATCAGCATTTGTTAAAAATTGGCCGATTGGATTCTCTTCTATGAATGCTTTATAACGTTCCTTGTTTTGCTGAAAAGCACTCGAAATACGTTTCCTGTCAAAAACTTTGGCAATTTGTACGGAGAGAGATTCCAATATATTCTGATGTTTCTTTCCATAACAATCCTCATCTGTGTAATCCTGCACGGCAAGCACTCCTATGATCCGTTTTTCCAGTATAAGCGGTACACCCAACCATACTTTAGATTGAAGCTTCACCTTGATCTTTCCTCGTTTCTTTAATTCCTCATTCATTTTTCGCGTACAAAGCAGCGACTTTTTATTTTTTAAAACATATTCAATAAGCCCTTTGGCTGCTTTCCTCGATGGACAGGATTTAACAATTTCATCAGTAAAATAGGGAAAGCTTAAAAGATTATTTTCTTCATCATACAATGCAATGGAAATATTCTTAGCAGGGACAACTTCTTGAATAAGCTTATGAATTTCCGCTAAGATATCATCCACATTTCTATATACATCTTGTGCCTGTGCAATTCGATAGATAATGTCTTTAATCGAGCTGTTTAATTTACGCTCTGTGATATCCATTGCTGTTGCAAATCTGGCCGTTTTTCCTTCATAGACAGTCATCTCAATTGCCATATCAATCCAGCGCTCGTCTCCGCTCTTTGTAATAATCTTCAGTTCATGATGGATCAATGATTTGCTTCTATTCAGTCTATTGCGAGTAATTTCTTGAGCTATTTCTCGGAAGTCAGGATGTATAATATCGACAAAACGTAAGGAGAGCAGTTCTTCCTTTGAATAACCCGAAAGTCTTTCCATAGCAGGATTAACATAGAAAAATCTTTCTTCAGTGAAAATGAATATAGCGGATGCAACTGTTTCTGTTAGGGTCCGGAATTTCTCTTCGTTTGAGGATAATCGCCAAGCCGCTTGTTTCTCTGTTGTGATATCCCTTTGCGTACCCCACACACGTAATAACCGGCCGTCTTTGACGACACCGATCATATTGTTCAGCAAATATTTTGGGCGGCCGTCTTTATACACATCACACAACTCGGCATTTATCAGTCTGTAATTTGATCGAATGAACAACCGGAGATATTCAATATTTGCAGGATTAGCCGGATCCAGAAAATCCTTCAGTTTTGTACCGAGAATCTGCTTTGCATCATCAAAACCGTACATCCGCGCCATCATATTATTGCATTCCGTCAGACAATCTGTTTCCATAATGTATTTGATTTGCCGTTCTTCCGATAAATTTATCGGCATTGGTTCAGGAGACTCAAAACACCAGATAGCTTCCGCACTTTGCTCAATAAACATACGGAAGCGTTCCTCACTCATACGCAAAGCTTCCTGTGCAAGCTTGAGTTCGTTAATGTCCGTGATTGTTCCTTCGAAATAGAGAATATCACCAAGTCTATTTCTAACAACACGGGCATTCTCCAATACGGTAATAATCTGGCCGTCTTTACGCCTAAGCTTAAATTCTGCATTTTTAATCCGTACTCCCTTAATTAGAAGTTCAAGATATTGTCTTCGTTCTTCCGAATTGATATAGAGGTCTTTTTCAACATTAAGCAGCAGCAAATCTGTTTCTGTTTCATAACCGAGCATCCGGGCTAAAGCCGGATTTGCAGTAAGAATTTCTCCATCCGGTGTGGTCTGGTATACTCCATCCAATACGTTCTCAACAAGAGTTCTATATTTTGCTTCAGAACTGCGAATAACCTGTTCTGACTTCCTGCGTTCAGTTACATCGCGCAGTACAACTTGAATGGCTGAATTCCCCTGCCATGAGAACGGTATGGCAGCTACCTCTGCTTCAAACGTTGTCCAATCTATACGAAAGAATTTTTCTTCAATAATCGGAACAGGTTTCGCTTGATTTGCCATTTGACGGAATTGATCTTTTATAGCGACACGATGATCCGGATGAACCATATCTATGATCAATCGTCCTAATAGTTCATCAGATGATTCAGCGCCGAAAATGTCAATCGCTGCGCTATTTACAAATACGAATTTACCGCCGACAAATACTGCTATTGGATCAGGCGAGAGTTCAACAAGTGCACGGTAACGTTCTTCGCTTTCGCGCAAGGCTTGATCGGACCGTCTCTTCTCTGTGATATCACGCGACACCCCCATAATACCGATCATTTCACCCTTCGCGTTTTGAAGTACAGAAGATGAGAGAAGACTCGGAAACGTTTCACCGTTTTTACGCCGGTTGAGAACCTCTTGTATAAACCGGCCGTTCTCAAGGGTCATTTTGTATACCTTTATTCCTTCGTCCGGATTGTCATAGAGAAGGTTCATATGCTTCCCAATGATTTCTTTCGCTTCATATCCAAACGTTATCTCGGCTGCTTTATTAAACTCGATAATGGCTCGATTTTTATCGACCGCTATAATCATATCCAACGAGCTGTCGATGATACTTTGCGCATATTCTTGTGCTGTCTTCAATTTCTCTTCAGCGTGTTTTATCTCGGAAACATCGCGGGACATACCCATATAGCCGATTTTTTCACCAAGAGAATTCTTCAGCACTGACGATAACAGCAGAGAAGGGAATATTTTACCGTTTTTCTTAATATTTAACACTGCTATGATTTCGCGTTCCGATTCATCAAGTTTTTTATTGACGCGAACCCCTTCTTCAGGATCGGCATAAAGGATATTAATATGTTTTCCAATCACTTCTTCTTTCTTATAACCAAACGTTCGCTCCGCCGTTTTATTGAATTCAATAATTCGCCGCTCAAGGTCAACAGCGACAACCATATCCATAGAGCTGTCAATAATACTCTGTGCATAATCCTGCGAGGTCTTTAATGCGTCCTGCACTCGCTTTCGCTCCGATACATCCTCAAATACAATTACAACTCCAATAGTATTGCCAAATTCATCTTTAATAGGCGAAGCGCTCTCTTCTATCGGCAATTCTTTATCGTCTCGCGTAACAAGGATTGAATGATATTTTTGGGCAGTAGTTGCTTTATTCTTAAGCATCTGAGCAACAGAACTGACAGGAGTTGATTTTGCCAGCTTATTCTTTGTTCTGAATACTTCCAGCAGATCTTCTCCAAGCACTTCATCCATTCTCCACCCTGTAAGGTTTTCTGCAGAGGTGTTCATGAATTTGATCAAACCTTTTGCATCGGTAGAAATAACAGCTTCGCCTATGCTTCTCAGCGTTGTACCATACCATTTCTCGTTTTCTTTTAATCTCCGTTCCAATTCCTTTCTGTGGAATGCCATTTCGATTGTTGTCCGGAGTTCGCGTTCATCAATCGGTTTGAGAAGATAGCCATATGGTTCTGTTTTACTGGCCCGCTTTAACGTATCGGTATCTATATCATCACTCAGGTATATAACGGCAATTCCATACTGTGATCGAAGTGCCGATGCTGTTTCGATTCCATCCTTTTCTCCATCCAGGCGGACATCCATTAATACAAGATCCGGTGAAATCGCAATTACTTTCTTTACAGCTTCATCACCCGTTGAAGCAATCCCAACAACATCATATCTGAGATTACTCAAACGTTTTTGAAGATCTTTCGTAACAGTACCATCATATTCGACAATAAAAATTTTAAGATTTACCATTTTTAATATATTCCTTCTTTGGATAAATGAAGCGCTACATCATTAAGATTTTTAGAAGAAATTGCGGTAAGTGATTTGTGAGAGATTGTTGCGTCCTCATATAATATAGTCCGGTTTTCAACCACCTTCTGTTCCTTCAAAATAAAAAGCCCCAATGAGAAGGAATTCCAACTATAGTTATTGAAATATAACTACCATCGCAGGCAAAGGCAACAAGCAAATGCTTGTAATGAGTGGACATTCTGCTTATATTTCCAATAGATGTTTATTTTATGGCGACATATCTTCCGTACACACATCGGGCCCTTTATTTTTTCTGTGGTACTGATGATGTTCATTTTCCTTCTTCAATTTTTAATGAAAAACCTCGATCAATTAACAGGAAAAGGACTCAGCGCGGCAATTATAGCCGAATTGATCACTCTCAATCTCGCATGGATGCTCGTTATGGCAGTCCCGATGGGTGTGCTTGTGGCAACTCTCATGGCATTCGGCGGATTAGCCTCTACCAACCAAATTACAGCAATGCGGGCAAGCGGTGTCAGTCTTTACAGGATGATTGCACCGGTCATAGTCGGATCTATAATCCTTTTCATACTGCTCACCGGCTTTAATAATGATATCCTGCCGGACGCTAATCATCGTACGAAGGTTTTAATGAACGATATTTCTCATAAAAAGCCGACACTTACTCTTGTGCCGGGTATTTTTATCCAATTATTGCAGGGACATAGTATTCTTGTGCGAAAAACATTCGAGCATTCCAACGATCTCGAAGGCGTTACCATAATTGATTATTCTAAACCTATGACGGCAGCTACTATCACAGCACATCGCGGAATTATCTCCTTCTCTACCGACTATCGAAAATTGATCATGGATCTGTTTGACGGTGAAATTCACCAGGTTAATAATCAATTCAAGAATCAATACCGGATCATCCGTTTTCAGAAACATCGGATAGCGATGGAAGCCGATGGATTTAACTTCCAGCGTCATGAAGCAGGTTCACTAGAACGCGGAGACCGGGAAATGGATGTACAGACGATGCTCCAAAAAGTGGATAGTATTCAATCATTAAAATCTGTAATCGAACAGCGTTTCTACGAACGTACCGGAAAGCATGCGGCAGAAATTCTTGATATGACTGCTTCCAATGAACCGGCTTCCATTTACAATGCTAAACTCAATGGAATAAAAGTCGATCGCTCTATGGAACATTTAATCCGCTCCGACCTCTTTATGATCAATATGTATGAACGAGATATGCGGGAATATTTAGTAGAGATACATAAAAAATTCGCAATCCCTTTTGCTTGTATTATATTCGTATTTATCGGAGCGCCTCTCGGTATCATGTCACGACGGGGTACTTTTGGAGTTGGCGCAAGTTTAAGTCTGGGATTCTTTGTTTTTTATTGGGCATGCCTTAAGGGCGGCGAAAATCTTGCCGACCGCGGTTTCTTTGATCCATGGATAGGGATGTGGATCGCAAATATTGTCCTTGGAATTATCGGATTGTATTTGACATTTCGAACAGCGCGTGAGAATCTTATAATTAATTGGGCTGCATTTGCCAGATTTAAACCAAAATCATGGTGCACCGATACTCAACCGCCGCAATAATCATGAGAATACTCGACCGTTATATTGTCAGGCAATTTCTTGTTTCCTTTTTCTTCGGATTAATCGCATTCATATTGATTTTTGTTATCGTCAATATGATGGAAAATCTTGATGATTTTATAGATGCTGATGTGCCGATTAAAATTATTACCGAGTATTACATTGCATTCATTCCGGAAATTATCAAATTCATGATTCCGCTGGCCGTACTTCTGTCGGCGCTCTTCATCACAGGGCGGCTTTCAAGCCAGAATGAGCTCTCTGCTATTAAATCCACCGGTACCAGTCTATATAGAATAATGACGCCATTTTTTATCATTGCACTCATAATCAGCCTAATATCCGTTTTTTTTAACGGCTGGGTAGTTCCCTATGCCAATCAGAAAAAAAATTACATCGAACGCATGCACTTGAACCGTTCCGTGATCACGAACGACAGGTACAATATTCTTTTTCAGGAAGGCCGCAGGCGTATTGTTTCCATTAATTATTATGATCCAAAGGCCAGCTGCGCCAGACAAGTTAGTATTCAAGATTTTGACGACTTCGATATAACCATTCTTCGAAAACGTTACGATGCACTTCAAATGCAATGGATACAACTACAAGACGACGAGACACAGAAAGGAAACTGGGTGCTACTTAATGGAACAATACGAACTTTCGTTGATACGACTCAATCACTCGCACGATTCGACAGTCTGAAGATTGGTAAACTTACTTTAACACCAATCGATATCGAAAAAAAACAACGCACACCGGACGAAATGAACTACACAGATTTGGGTGAGTTTATTGAAAACCAAAAACGGGCAGGACAAAATGTTGCTCGATGGTTAGTAGAATACCATTTTAAACTTGCTTTCCCATTTGCCAGCATTATTATGGTGCTGTTCGGTGTTCCATTTGCATCGAGCAGGCCGCGCACTGGAGCTGCACTGGGATTCGGGATTGCTCTCGCTGTTGCGTTTATTTACTTGATTTTCATGAAAGCAAGTCAGGTCTTTGGTTATAACGGGGATTTAAATCCGCTTCTAACTGCATGGCTTTCTAACCTGATTTTTCTTGTGGCGGGTATTGTTAACCTTTTCAGAGTTCAAAAGTAGTAACTAACGCGACAAATTTAGCACGTCGGTCTTTTCCAAATTTATTATAAAACCAGTCCGATAGGATTCTATTTCGTTCTTTCTTTCCGCGCTTGATACTTGCTATACACTTGGTTTATTAAAACCGGCAGCCGTATTGTATCCATTTCCCCCTTAACAAAATATTCTTCCGCGCCCCATTTAAAGGCTTCTTCGAATATTTCATCTCCCCCGTGACTGGTTATAAGAATGACAGGTATATTCATCTTTCTCCCATACATCCATTGCAGCACATTGATGCCATTTGTCCCTTCCATCTTATAATCCAGCAATACGATATCGAATAATTCCTTCTGCAGGCAAGCCAACGTCTCCTCACCTGAATTAGTAACTGCAACTGAATACCCGCGATCTGTGAGGGATTTTTTCAGGAGGGCACAGTACGGATAATCGTCATCTGCTACCAATACATGAAGCGATTGCGTATTCATACATACAAAATGACACAAGTGATTGGATAGTAATTTATATAGAAGGTCTAAAATAAAACACCAAAGAAATCAAACTACCTCCATAAAGAACATATGCTTCGCTTGACTATCAAGTAATTTGAACTTTTAAAAAAGAATAACCGAATCTCCTTTATTCCACGACGTGATGAAAAACCAAGTGGAAGCTTATTAGTCCTTTTCGGATCTATGTTGACGTTCAGAGATTACCTGTTTGTACACTCTCAAAACGAGAGCAGGGAGCTGAGACATATCTGATTTCCCTTTTACAAAGTAATCCTTCGCGCCCCATTTCCATGCTTCAAGCGCTATCTCCTCGGACCCATGGCCGGTGATAATGATAACCGGAGTCTCTATCTTCATACCATACATCCATTGCAGCACATTCAAGCCGCTTGTACCAGGCATCTTATAGTCAAGGAGCACAACATCGTATTTATTCTTCTTCAACAAATCGATAGCGGCATCCCCGGTCTCGCAAGCCTCGGTTGTGTACCCATAAGTTTTCAAGGTTTGCATAAGAACAAGACGATAGGTAGGTTCGTCATCTACAATGAGTACATGCAACATTGGTTCTTCCATGTCAACTCCAAATGAATATGAGAATGAATGACTAACTGATGTAACTTAAAGAAATTTCCTACGGCTACATCTTTCACATCATAAACAAATATAACAATGTAATTTCGACTTCAGTTAAAACCTTTTTTGCAGTTATAATACTAAATATTCTTAATATACTAAAACTAACGTAAGTTTAATAGATTGTTACATTGAAAGCAAGTAGAGAAAGACACAAAAAACAAGCGAATACAAAAGAAAAACCCCGACGCACTACCAGACGCCGGGGTTAGGGAGGCTATCGAACTACCCACCGTTGGGGATCGGCGAGTGAGTTCAGTATTAATAACGAATGAATTTGAAAAAGGTTCCCAAAAGCTTAAAGTATTATCAAATTTGGGATGTAAAAGAATGGATTTTTTTTATTAATATTGGATTACTTAATAGAATAAACAGCGTATCTAAATTCTGTATTAAATTTATGAGTTAATTTGAATTTCTATGGAAAAACAACGTCGGCATTCTTATGCAAAATACTCAAAAAAATAGGCTTTTTTTTCTCATCCTATCTTGTTCTGGCGGAGCAGGACACATCCGAGCCGCCGAAGCGTTACACAGTACTGCTCAGATAACTGGACTCCCAATAAGAACAGAGCATTACGATGTACTCGATTTTACTTCGAATTTATTCAAGCGGTTTTATTCCGAATCATATATACAGATGGTAAATCGCGCACCGGAATTATGGGGATACCTTTACCAGCAATCAGAGCGAAAACCTTACGAAAGAAAAGGACTGATCAAGCAATTTGACAAATTAAATTATAAACGCTACCTGCAAACACTTGGTGAACTTCGTCCGGATGCCATTATCTGTACACATTTCCTTCCCTACATTTCCGTTGCAAGTGAATTGCTCAAGAATAATATTACGGCACCTATCTTTGCTACAACCACAGATTTCGATGTTCATCAACTCTGGATCAATTCTGTAGTCGAGCGTTATTTTGTATTTCATAAAGAGTCTGCATGGCAGCTTCAATCGAAACACGTTGCGCCGGAAAAAATCAAGATAACCGGAATTCCAATCATGCCGGAATTTAGTATTAAAGAAAATTTAAAGACAGTACGCAAAAAACTGGGCTTCAACATGAATCAATTCACATTACTGGTTCTCTCCGGTGGTTTTGGCATCGGCCGGATAAAAGAAATTGTTGAACAAGTTGCCTCTATCCTTAATACTTTTCCAAAAAGAAAATTTAACCTGCTCATTGTTTGCGGGAAAAACAATTCGATATACGCAGAATTACGGGCGGTGCGTTTTCCAATAAATGTCGATCCTCATATTTTCGGTTACGTCACAAATATACATGAATTAATGGATGCTTCCGATGTCTTAATTTCAAAAGCCGGTGGTTTAACATCTTCTGAAGCGATGGCGAAATCTTTGCCGATGCTGATCATAGATCCAATACCAGGTCAAGAAAGCCGCAACACTGATCTAATAATCGAACATGGCGCCGGCTGGAAGGCTATAAATATTGCAAATCTTTCTTATAAACTGCGGAACATTTTTGAATCACCTTCGTTGCTCGTAAAAGCACAAAATGCAGCTTGTCGTCTCGCTAAACCGGATTCAGCGGCAAGAATTCTTAAGGATGTCTACAGTTTTTTTTGTAATCATATGGAGTAATATAGAGATGAACATACTCGTCGATGATACAGTAATTAGTTATTTTGAATACGGATCAACACAGGGCTTACCGGTCATATTTATACATGGTTTTCCATTTAGTCATAGAATGTGGGAGCCGCAAATACATGAGCTACCTAAAGACATTCATGCCATCACTTATGATGTACGAGGTCATGGCTTAAGTGGTGTCGGCGACGGTCAATTCACTTTGGAACTGTTCGTCGACGATCTGATCGCCTTGCTCGACCATCTTCGTATAGAAAAAACGGTGCTTTGCGGTCTTTCCATGGGCGGCTATATTGCACTCCGAACCGTCGAACGACATCCGGATAGAATTAAAGGATTAGTGCTGTGCGACACGAAAAGCGGTACAGATACAAATGAGGAGAAAATAAGACGCACTGGTTCAATAAAAACTGTTAAATCGTCAGGTGTTTCAGCATTCGCTGACGACTTTGTAAAAGCCGTTTTTTGGGCAAAGACATTCGAAAGAAATCCGGGAGTTATCGAGTTCATTAAAGAACTCATTCGTACAAATTCAACCCTCGGCATTTGCGGAACACTGCTCGCGCTTGCCTCCCGCACTGAAACAACACAGGGTCTCTCTTCTATAAATGTCCCTGCATGCATCATCGTTGGAGAACATGATCTGAGAACTCCGCCTTCATGCGCCCAAGAAATGCATAACGCAATTTCAGGATCAGAATTGCATATTTTATCAAATGCCGGCCATATGAGTAATTTAGAGAACAGTAAAGATTTCAATGAAATACTTATCGCATTTCTGAAGAAACATTGGTAAACCGGATTTGAAAAACATACTGCCCTTTTACATAATTCAATGACAATCAAACAGCTGCAATCAGAAATTGTTATGTGCAGTAAATGTGCCCGTCTCGTGAGATGGCGTGAGAAGATTGCACGTGAAAAAGTAAAACGCTTCGCCGACTATGAGTATTGGGGAAAACCTGTTTCAAGTTTTGGTGATCCGAATGCTGCGCTTCTTATAATCGGACTCGCCCCGGCGGCACACGGCGGCAACCGCACGGGACGCATGTTCACCGGCGACCGTAGCGGCGACTGGCTGTTCCGTGCCTTGCATAAGTTTGGCTATGCAAATAAACCTGTTTCAACGGATCGTCACGATAGAATGAAGCTTATAAATTGCTATATCACGGCTGCATGCAGATGCGCTCCGCCGCAAAACAAACTCCTGCCTCCAGAAATTAAAAAATGCAGAATCTATTTACTGGAAGAATTACGATTATTGAAAAATGTAACTGTCATTATCGGCCTCGGTAAAGTCGGATTTGATGCCGTAAAAACCGGTCTTCAACAGCCTCATAAAATATCTTACGGACAAAAGCCGGTATTTGGGCACGGAGTTGAATATCGTCTGAACGAACAAATCACACTGCTTGGCTCGTTTCATCCAAGCCAACAGAATACATTTACCGGCAAACTCACAGAACCTACGTTTGAGTCCATATTTCATCGCGCAGTTCAGATAATTGGCAGTAAATAAAATCCGGGTTTTAGCCAAGTATGAGTAAAGCAGCCGGTTTGAATACATTGTTTGACCTTCTCTATTCGTTCACCTATATTATGAAAGACAGGCATATAATAGTATCTAAAATATGATACCCTTATGAATGAATCAAAACATACCGTCGGTTATTCCAGCGAAGCATCCATGGAAACATTCAGTCGCCTCCGTCGTACACGGATGACGGAAGGACTTCGTTCCCTTGTACGCGAGACAGAACTTTCGTCCAACGACTTGATTCTTCCGCTTTTTGTAGTGCCCGGAAATAAATTTCGAAAAGAAGTCGTGTCGATGCCGGGAGTCTTTCAACTTTCAATCGATGAATTGATTAAAGAGTGCACAGAAGTAAAAGAACTTGGCATTACAGGAGTAATCCTTTTCGGCATCCCTGAGTATAAAGATGAAACGGGCAGCAGCGCTTACGATGAAAATGGAATCATACAGAAGGCTGTACGCGCACTCAAGAAAGAAGTGCCCGATTTAGTTGTCATTACAGATGTCTGTTTATGCGAATACACTTCACACGGCCATTGCGGTATTGTTCAGAGCAATGAGATTATCAACGATGCGTCTATTGAATTACTGGCAAAAGAAGCACTGACACATGCACAAGCCGGTGCAGATATCATTGCACCCTCAGATATGTTTGACGGTCGGGTGAAAGCAATCAGGAATATTCTGGATGCAAATAAGTATATCAACATTCCGATTATGTCATATTCGGCAAAATACGCATCTGGTTTTTATGGGCCATTTCGTGAAGCAGCTGAAAGCACGCCAAAATTCGGCGACCGTCGGTCACACCAGATGGATCCTGCCAACAGCAATGAAGCGCTTCATGAAGTGGAGCAAGATATTATCGAGGGCGCCGACATCGTTATGATAAAACCTGCACTGCCGTATCTCGATATAATCCGCCGCGTTAAAGACCGCTTTCAGAAACCGACTGCTGCATACAACGTCAGCGGCGAGTACTCCATGATCAAAGCAGCCGGCCGCAACGGCTGGATTGATGAACCGCGGGTTATGATGGAGGTACTGACAAGCATAAAACGTGCAGGTGCAGATATTATCCTTACCTATTTTGCAAAAGATGCAATTAAACTGCTGAAGAAATAATTAAAGAAGAGGAAATTCATGCCACAGCGGATTTTAGGACATCGATTTAAATCGACAAAATCCAATAGACTTTTTGCTAAAGCGCAGACCGTAATACCCGGCGGTGTGAATTCTCCGGTACGATCTTTTAAAGCGGTTGGACGTACACCGATTTTTATCAAGCGTGCCAGCGCTGCTTTCGTATGGGATGAGGATAGAAATAAATATATCGATTATGTAGGCTCATGGGGGCCGATGATTCTTGGCCATGCAAATCCCGCAATTACGAAAGCAATAAAGGATGCATCAAGACACGGCGCCAGCTTCGGAGCACCAACACATCTTGAAATTAAAATGGCAGAAATCATCGCTAAACTCGTTCCATCTATCGAGATGGTGCGTATGGTCAATTCGGGCACAGAAGCAGCGATAAGTGCAGTTCGTCTAGCACGCGCCTATACAGGAAAAGATATGATCATTAAATTTGAGGGATGCTACCACGGACATGGTGATTCCTTTCTTATCAAAGCCGGCTCAGGTGCAACGACATTGAGTATTCCTGACAGCCCGGGAATTCCTTCTGCAGTTGCAATGAATACATTAACGGCACGGTACAACGATCTTGCATCTGTACAAAAAACGATGGAATCGAACAAAGATCGTATTGCCGCAGTCATTGTAGAGCCGATAATGGGCAATATTGGATGTGTTCTTCCGATGCAGGGATTTTTACAGGGATTACGTTCATTATGCGATGAATATAAAGTGCTTTTGATTTTTGACGAAGTAATAACCGGTTTTCGGGTCGCACTAGGTGGAGCACAAGAATTATATAAGGTAAAACCTGATCTGACTACACTTGGAAAGATAATCGGAGGCGGGCTTCCTGTTGGAGCATACGGCGGAAAAAAGGAAATTATGCAGATGGTCGCACCGGCAGGACCAATGTATCAAGCAGGCACGCTGTCCGGCAATCCTTTGGCTATGACTGCAGGATTAAAGATACTGCAGATTCTTAATGCTAATAAAATGATTTATAAACAGCTTGAACAACGATCAGCTCAACTTGAAGAAGGCATACGGGATAATCTGAACAAACTCGGTCTTGGGTATACTTTCAACCGTATCGGTTCGATGTACACACTTTTCTTTACTTCAAAACCCGTCATCGACTATGATTCGGCAAAAACCTCGGACACTGCAAAATTTTCTGTATATTTTAACTCTATGCTGGAAAAAGGAATTTATCTTCCTCCATCTCAGTTTGAATCGGCATTTATTTCCACTGCGCATTCAGAGAAAATAATTGAGAAAACGATTAAGGCGAACTATAAGGCACTTCAGAGAATATAAGAAGGTTATAATCATCACCATCAGAAAAAAGCATTTTTAATGAAATAAAAAAACTCCGACCGAGAATTACTCAATCGGAGCTTTTTTCCATCTGTTTTTCGTAATAACTCTACACTATTCAACAGTCCCGTGTGCTAAATCCACCTTGTATTCACCATACACAGGATGATTGATGGTAAGAGTAATCACAGTGGCTATCAATTCTATTTTTCCATCATCAATATCAAATGCGACAATTGTAAAATCGGTAATTCCTGATCCTGTAGGGGCCCCATAAGTATTGGTACCGGGATCATAGCTTGGTGGTGTATCAATCATTTCCACGTTAAAAGTACCATCAAACTTTAAACCCGATCCGGAAACGTTAATAGTTGTTCCCTGGGACATCGGATGGCCGTATTTATCTGTTACTGTATATATCCAGGGACCTGCAGATCCTCCATTCGGAATATCAAATGTTTCCGGACCTTGAAGAATCGTAACAACAGGTTTACCTGTCCATAACATTAAGATGGAATCTCTGACCCATGTTCCGGATTCTCCCTGCGTACGCCCATAAATCCAGGAAAAACCAGGTGGAGCACCGGGTATAACATCGGCGCCTTCAGGATACGGATTGCCAGACCAGAAAGTCTGTGTCACAAATCCATCAATATTTGTTTTTCCTTCACTTCCTCCGCTCTTACCTGTTCCAATGGCACCATGTGTTGTATTAAAATAGACTGAAATCCCTTTATCAACAGGATTGCTGAATCGATCGGCAACCTGGACGGTAATTTCATAGGGATAAAACGCCATTTTAAGTCCGGGGAAGTTGTAATATTTCGATGCTATTGTAAAATGCCGCTGATCCGCAAATCCTGCATGAACCTGTATTCTTTCAGGTTGAGACGTAACATAAATTCCTCCACCAAGATCTATCTGCGAATACACCTGAACAACTCCCGCCTGAGTTCCGCTGCGGACAGAGACACGTAATCTTGCGTTATCATCAGTGCTGTCGGATGTAGCAATTAATGAAGGCGCGGTACCGACATTCGTTTGCGTATTAGGAAACCAACGTATAGAAAATCGAGCAAACGCACGCGGATTATTCCCAATCAACATTCCCAGGGAATCGCGTACTTCATACGTAATTACTGAATTCTCCGTAGATCCTGTTCCAGAAATATAGATATCAGATGTTGAGACACTCACAAACGCAATCTGTGCCGGCAGTTTTGCCGATTCACGGGGTGCGATGATCGCTTGCGGCGGCTGGAGAGTGCCATGAATGAACTTTGATGTCGATCCATTCGGGCCGCTCACTATTATTTGAAGAGTGAACGGACCGCTGCTGCCGCCGTCAGCTTCTTTATCTTCAACACGGATTTTGTAAGATGTGAGAGCTGTACTTCTGGTATCCGGTGTCACGGCATTGTCATCACCGCTAATTATCACTGCGTTTCCAACAAGTCCTCCTGTAACAACCGAAATTTTATTACCGCCGGCAAGAGGATTGCCGTTAACATCGCTGATATTGAGATCAAGCGTTAGTCCCTGTCCGTCAAAGATGTTAATCGAATCGTTAGGGACATTGGTTGCTGTGACGATTGGAGTCCCTGAAAATGTTACATCCATATACTTACTGAAAGACCCATCTAATTTATTTACCGTAACTTTTATCGTATCAATTCCGGCAACCGGCGGTTTCCCGCCTCCATAGATATTGACTGTTGCCAAGCCGGTAGCATCTGTAATGCCTATTGCATCGATCGAGCCGCCTGAAGTTTCGAAATAAGCCAGATTACCAACCTGAACCGGATTGCCATATTGGTCTACCAGCATTGCCGAGACTGTGCCCATCAGATCTGCTGATCCGCTGATTCCGGGGTAGTTTTTTGAGCTCGTCCATATTGTTGATCGTATAGAATCCGGCATACCTCCAGAGATTGTAAATTGAGCCGGTGAGGAACTAATTGTTGATCCGGCCACAACTGCAGAAGCCACTACTTGTAATACGCGTGATTTCGTTCCTGATGTTACCACAGTAGATGCAAGTCCACTTGAATTTGTTTCGATGCTGTCGGGCAATAGGAATTCGCCGCCAAATGCACCGCCGACGATACTGAATCGGACCCTTACTGCTTTTTGTAATGTAAGCGGATAGCCAAGCGAATCCGTTACAGCGAAAGTAAGCAAAGCTTTTTCCACTCCTCCGGCGTTACGGACTGAAAGCGATTTATCACTTTGCAGCACTAATTCAATGCTTGCCGCTTGTCCTGTAGCGCCTGGAGTAACCGGATTAATGACGTACTGTTTCAAACGAATAGTAATAGTCTGGTCTTTCTCCGGTTCAACTTCTATATCGGTAGTATCACTAATGTATCCATTTGCTTCTGTTACCAATGTCGTACTATAAGTCGAAGTAAGGACACCTACTGGAAGAGTAAAAACTCCCAGGCTGTCTGTAAAAGCCGTTGCCCCATTTTTGCCCAGATCCATGATCGTAGCACCTTGAACGGGTGCGTTATCATCTGACCGTAGAACAGTTCCGTTAATTGATGATGAAGTGCTTGTTGGTTCTGTAGGATTTTCCTTGCATCCCGCATATATCAGCAATATAGCAAGGGATACCTTAAATAAACTGGCACGAAAATTCATAATATACTCCTCAGAAAATATATCCTATACAAAAGATCTTCAATTTTTGAGTTTATTTCTCTGTTCTACGTTTATTCATATCTTTTTCCATTTCTTCTCTTGATTCCTCGATAATACTTTCCCCTGTCTGCACTTTTAACGCACGGTCTTCCAGCGAAGGAAGTATCTCTGCTTTTAGAATAACAATTAATTCTCGTTTTACAATATTTTTTGAATCATATCCAAAGAGATAGCGTAGTCCAAAAAACCACCAGGGTAAATCTTTTAATATAGGTATTCCCTGTCGAACGACCGTCTCCGAATTGGAATACATACCACCAATATAACTCTCTTCACCGTTAAGGAGCGTCAAAGAACCGGATGTAGAAGTTTTATGAATAATAGTTGTTACTGAAGTTGCCTCAAAGGTGCTTTTTTCGACTTTATATTGAATATCTATAAATTCCATATCGCCGACTTTAAAAATTCTCGGCCTGATGTTGAGAATTGTACCTGTCGGATAGAATTTTTGGACTGTATTCCCGGAAAAATCTTTTTCCAAGACTGAGAAATCATCTCCAACCTGAAGCACACTGCTTAAACCCGAACGAACCGGTATCTTAGAATTTGAGATAACTTCTCCAAGCTGGTCAGCTTCAAACATCCTAAGCGCTGCATATATATCTACTCCAAGATCGGTACCTGTCGGTTGAATCGTTACATCGGAATATACATTAGTAAGCCTGCTGCCAACTATTGCGGCGCTCGCGTTACTAGTTTGCGCCATAGGATTTGATGCACCAAAAAGATTCACTCCGAGATTCATATTACTACCACGAAAAATCGAAATATCCATCCCGGACTCCAGTAGTTTTGTTCTATTCAAATCAAAGAATACGCATGAGATGGCAATATCGCGCTGTTTCGAATAATACTCACTAGAGTCAATAGTCGCCCCTCTGAGAAATGAAGGAGTTGTAGCAAATGAAGAAGATATAGTACCGTCTTTCGAAACACCTTCACCTTGTCTTTTCCCGATTTCCTCAAATGAGGTGATTTCCATATACTCAGGATAGTCGGTGTACCACAATTGATTACTTCTTAGTATAAGTTCCAGCGCATCCTTCCAGTACATCGATTCGATGTTAATCCCAATAGTTTTATCTTTTCCTTGTGCAGGTGATCTGTCAATAATCAATCTTCCATCGAGCTTTCTACTCAACTCCCCGAGTGATTGTATAGCCTTCGTATATGGAACATCGGACTTGAAGGAAACCACTTCATCCGGATTGACAATTTTTCCCTTTGCTTTACGCTGAATCGATTGTTCGGTCTGTGCTTCCACAAATTGGACAACCGTAGCTATAATCAGGAAAATGAACAATAAAGAGCGCACTCTCATAGTTACCTCGTGTATTTATCAAACATTATTTTCTTTGTTAATTTTCGGACAACTCCACCTTCATTTAAAGTAAACTCTACAGAGCTTTCCGTTGGACTGATGCGTGTAATACTGCCACGCCAAACTTTATCGCCAAGATGTAAGACTATAAGTGAATTATTCGTAAGCACGAATGCTTTTCCTGGCAGTACTGCTTTTACCTCTGATCTATCTGCATCCACCTCACCAAAAGGCGGTTCAGTAGAGATAATTTGAGTAATTATATTCCGGAAAGGATCGTATGGAGCCACTATCATTGAAAGAGACTTAGCTGCTAGCGATGTGCCAAGTTCTGGTATATTACGAACAAAAAAAGCGTGTATTTCCATATTAAATGCAATCCACTTTATTACTTCTTTTGTTTCATCATCGATTACTTCTTTGTGTTCCAATTCCATAGAAGAAATCTTATATAGCTGCTGCCCGTTTTCGAGGAAGTATATAAACTTAAAGAGATTCTCAAATTGTGCTTCGCCAAGATCGATTTTATAGGCATTGTACCCCCAGCTGGTTCTCTGTCTCGTCCCTAAAAATCTCATATCGAACTTCAAGAACCCGGCTTCATCGATACCCTGACTCATATACTCATACGTTTGAGAAGAAATATCAAACTGAGGTATCTCCTTACTTCGAGAATCGTATCGTCGTTTCACATCCTTATATTGAGTCGTTAGACGTTGAACTTCATCTGTTAATCCCGGCAAATCCTCCAATTCTTTATTTATTGATTGGATTTCCTTATCGATCTTATCCAACTGACGCGGCTGCCACCACCACCACCACCCCATACCGAGGAAAAAAAAGAAAAGAAAGACAGCAGCAAGAACAATTGTATTTCTAACTTTATTAGTCACGGTTTTCTCATCCTTTATCTATCAGTATAATTAGGTTCGGCAATATCATATTTATCGACCTTTTCAACAACGATGTCAAACTCATATAATATTTTTTTGCGTATTGTGATTGTGCGCACCTCTCTTAATGTTGCTGTTTCAAAGATACTTGCAATACGGGGTATACGCGCACGATAAATAGATCGACCTGAAATAATGATATGCCGTGAATTTCTTCCATCCGGCTTCAGACTGTAAATCCATAGTGAATTTAAATCCTCTATACTATTTGCCAGATAATGTAATATTCGGCTCCATCGATCACATCCCGGAGCTATAGAATCATAGACACTGGTCGCATGACTGTAACGGTTAATATCCCCAATCAACGCAGCTTTTCGCTGGCGGAATATATCCAGTTCACCCAATTTTTCCTGCTTCTGCGCAAGCTCCACTTTAGCTCGTTTAATCTCGCCATCACGCTCGGTAATTAGATAAACGAAGAATGGAATAGCCAGAGCAACAAGAATGGCGCATAGCCAGCCATGCCAAGCCATTGCTAATGTTCGCTGACTCTCAAGAACAGAATGCGGTATAAGGTTAGTATTGTAAAAGCCGGGAAGCGAGGGTTGAAGTGTGCGCCATGCTGTCATAATCGGAATAACATATTCAGATATCGCTTCACCAATAGAGCCCTCAAATTCACCAATATCAAGAGTAGGGGCTTTCATATATTCAACAAGAGCACTTGAGAATTGCGGGGCAATCGCCTCTAACAAGTTTACTTTATGACTTTCACCAGCAAGTAAAATCCGGTCTATTCGTGTCAACGCAATATTATCCTGCTCAAGCAGGATACGACTGTAGATAGTATTTTCAATATTTGGCGATTCATATCCTTCACTAATAATAGGGGCAAAGTGAAGATAGTCCTGACCCTGCATAAAAATCAAACGGCTGAAATCATGACCTACATAAATAAGCACGGAGACTTCTTCTTCCTGAGGCTCATATTGCGTACGTACCATCTCCATCATAACTTGGTCTGCACTATCAATCAGCTTTATGTTTGGAATACGTCCACCCATAAACGGCTTAACTTCTGAAAGGAGTTCATAGACATGAAGACCGTCTTCACGGATAAGCGATAGCAAACCACCTGATGTTGTCGGAATAACATCAATCGCATCCACTGCAGGAGCAGCAGCACGCATCATCGACAATTCTTGAGAGATCTTTTTCTTAAGCTTTTCTCCTTTTAATCCAAAGTCCCCCTCAAACTCTTGATAAGTTACTGCCGGTTCGGAGATAGCATAAGAAAGTGTATACTTCCTCGGCGAGCCTACTTCATTTAACAATCCGAGCAGTACGGAAGCATTAGTGCTTCCTTCTTCACCCGAAGATTCAAGTCCTCCGGCAGACGAGAAAGAATCTCCCGATGTAATATCGCTGAATGATGTGCCTTCACTGATTGCCGCAATGGTTTGCTTTTCCTCAAATTTCCGAATCAAAGCAACGGTCTTAAAATCTCTTAGCGTTACCTTATTCCCTTTGGCAGAAAGACGTACGAACTTAAGTTCAAGCCCATCCACAAATAAGGCAACCGCCGTGTTTCCTTCTCCTGCTTTAATAGGCATTAGTTGGTATTTCCTCGCTCGTTAATAATTAGAATATTATCATAGACTACTACATCTATACTCCAGTAACACCCATTCGACTAACACCCGATTCCGATGTTTGCAACTGCAAAAGTTGTTGAAGACGTCGTTTATTATTCGCGTAATTCATGGCATTTTCCATCGAAATCTTTTTCTGTAGATACAGACGTTTTAAGTCCTGTTCCATAGTGACCATTCCAAGTTCAGTACCTTCGGAAATCATTTGATAGATCTCGCTTATATTATTATTCTTGATGGCAGCATATACTGAGGGAGTTCCAAGCATCACTTCCTTCGCAAGTACGCGTTTACCATCTAAACTCGGAACAAGTTTCTGTGAAATGACGCACTTTAACGTCTCGCCTAAACGATTTCGTACCCGTTCCTGTTCTATCGGCGGCGTCTCACCGATTATACGGTCAATGCTCTCGACCGCCGACGCTGTATGTAATGTTGAAAATACTTTATGACCAGAATCTGTAACTTCTAACGCAGCTAAAATGGTATCGGAATCCCGCAACTCACCGACCATAATTATGTCTGGATCCTGACGTAATGCTTGCACCGCACCATCTCTGAAGGAAAGTACGTCTCTGCCGACTTCTCTATGTCTAATGATACACTTATCAGATTTGTGAACAAACTCAATGGGTGAAGCAATAATAACAACATGCGCATCCACACTATGATTATTGGCATCAATTATAGAGTCCAGCGTGCAGCTTTTCCCTGATCCGGTAATACCTGTTACAAGGCAAAGCCCTTCTTTCGTATGTGCCAGACTTAGCACTTTTGTCACATTTGTATGCAATTCCAGTCCTTTATAGGGACGAAGTGTGTTATTAATTGCACGCATATTCAGCGCAAGTTGATCCAGGTCAAAATATGCATCTGCGCGGAATCTTCTGAAATCTGAACTTTCTAAATACAGCATATGAGAGAAGTCAAGATTTCTGTTTTCAAATAGGAATGCTCTTTGTCGTTCTCCGATTATACTTTGGATAAGAATATTGATTTCGTCCTGCGAATATTTTCCCAGTGATGGATCTGATCTTTTTGAACCATACACTCTATACCAAATATAACCTTGTGAACCATATCCCCCCATATCAATATCAGAAGCATAAATCGTAAACATTCGAACAAGGAAAAAATTAACCAATGACAACAGTTTCATTTTCGTTGTTTCATCAGTTCGCGTCATTATATCACTAATCATCATCTGCCGCTCGATTCCCGTGACTGTTTTAGGGAATTGAGATGCCATTTCTTTCAGAATTTTTTGTGCATCGGTAACAACTTGCGGTAAGTCTGATGACATGGCAACGGTAGGTTTTACATCCGGAGATGGATTTTTAACTTGTAATGCCATGTAATTGAATTCTCTTAATGAAACCTGATAATAAAAAATTAAATCCTTTTCTTATCTCTCACTTCCATGGTCGGTTAGATAATAAGCAACTACAGTCAAAAAAGCAAATGATGAAAAGGATTTTTTTAAGTGTTGACTCCATCTTGCTATGCTGACGCCATTTACCTGTTCTGCACCAAATATTTTCTCTTTTTGAAACATAAGTAAAACACCACAAAACAAGCCGGAATTCCTTAAAATTCTAAATATCGCCTATTTTACGCTGTTTTCTATGGTTTACGAGAGCATCTAATCTTCTTCTGTTGTATTCGAAACAACTTCTTCAAGTGTTGTACTTCCCTCTTTCATTCTTTCTATTCCCGAACGCCGTAAAGTCCACATACCATCCTTCATCGCTTGCTCACGGATAGCATTTTCGTCGACTTTCTCGCCTGCATTCAGGATAATGTCCTTAATTGGCTTAGTAAAATATAGAGCCTCATGGATTGCAGCACGTCCTTTATACCCACCGTTGCATTTTTCACATCCGACTGCAGTATAGAAAGTATGGGTAGCAATATCTTCTTCCGTTAAACCAAATTTCAACAAGTCTCTTTTTTCACTGTTATCCATCGGTTTTTTACATTCTTTACAAAGTGTACGAATAAGACGCTGTGCGACAATGACATTAATAGCATACGCAAGCAAGAATGGCTCAATTCCCATTTTGAATAAACGTGCAATTGCACTTGGAGCATCATTTGTATGCAACGTTGAGAAGACCAAATGACCTGTATTTGCCATCTTAATTGCCGTTTCTGCAGTTATCTTATCTCGCATTTCACCAACGAGTACAATGTCAGGATCATGACGCAAAATTCCACGGATTGCTTCGTCAAATCCCATCTTTGGACCAATTTTCAACTGACGTGCGCCTTTTACGATATATTCCACCGGATCTTCAATCGTTAGAACATTCACAGAGGGATCAATAACCTGATATAATGCTGCAATTAATGTCGTTGATTTACCAGATCCGGTCGGGCCTGTAAGAATAACAATACCCTGCGGTTTACTAATGGCTTTATAAAAGAACTGACGTGCCGGACCCTGTAATCCTAGTTTCTCCAAATCGGTAATAACTTTACGATCATCAAGAACACGGATAACGACACTCTCAAACTTGTGTCTGAATTCCGTCGTTACAATTGGCATAATTGAAACACGGAATCGCAGTTGATGTCCATCAATAACTCTTTGAATAAATCCATCTTGAGTCATCTCACGCTCAAACCGATCTACATTCTTTGAACGATCTTTAATTACCGCAAATACTGCTTCCGGCACTGTATTTTCCTGAACATGCCAGATTTGTAGATCACCGTCCATACGGAATAGAAAATTAGTACGATTGCCTTCCGATGCAACGACGTGAATATCACTCGCACCCCGTCGTACTGCTTCAACCAAACACCCTTCAAATAGATTAACTAAAGCGCTCTTGCTGATTTCTGCTTCGAGTGCTTGTTCATCAAGCTGATCTTCTGATCCGCCGCTGTCATCAACCGTGATCTTGGTTTCATCAAGGAGTTTCAGAAATTCGTTCTGAGCAGGCGCTACTTTATCCATCAACGACTGGAGTTCTTTCAAGCGCACATAACATATTTCGTACTTCTTCACATTGAAACTGCGAGCTACGACAGGCAGATTACGATCGGTAGGATCTGCTGCTACTATAATAAGTTTATCCGGTTGGCGTTCGTCAAATTTGAACGGCAGCATCTTTGACTGGATCATCATCTCTCGCTGCTGGTCTGAAAGTTGGTCAATATACCTTTTAATAAAAGAAATCCTGGTATCATCAATTTTTTCATCCCCGAGAAAAATTTCACGAAAAGCATAAAGATTGGCTACTTCACGGAATACAGCATCGTGATCTGCCCCAAATTCCGTTACAAGAATCTGCCCAAGATTCTTTCGGTTTTTCCTGTTTTCCTCTGAATCCTTCATTTTGAGAGACTTCTCGAGCGTCTCAAAGTCGATGATTCCTTTTTTGAGGAGCGTGTAACCGATTTTATCAGTAATATCTATTTCGGCCATTATTCAATTCCTCTATACTTTGAAAATGCCTTTCTCATTATATTTACGGAATTAAAGAACTTATTGGTAAGATCATATGGGGATTTTCAGGCCTTACCAAGGCTGTTTCCGAAGAAACGAGAGTCAATGCTGTAAGCACAACCATCATGATTAGCGATACTGATAATTGAATAACTTCAATTGCGTTTTTCATACGATAAGTTGTCTCTTTTTCGTAGTACTCAGCCAATTGAAGAGCGGTCGCTTTCACAGTACCTGTTTCAGCGCCGGAACCAAATCTAGAAATAGCAGTTCTTGTGAACACACCTGTCGCTTCAAACGCTTCCGTCAGTCCTTTTCCGCGTTCGAGCATCATAGGGATCGCTATCGTTTTAATCTGGTGCTCCATGTATCTGTTACCGCAAGCTTCCGCCGCCATTCGGATAATTTCAATATTTTCACCAGATCCGCTATAGAGTGCATAAAATACACGGCAGAAAATTTCGATTGCCGTTTTATGTAGCATAGAACCGATAACAGGAATTTTAATTATGTATTTATCCAGCATAAACCTTCCCTGTTCTGTTCTGATATATAATAGCAAAGCAATCAAAGGAATGAAAGTTATAATAGATAGAACAAGCCAATTAGCCATTAACCAATCGCTCATTTTCAGCGTTGCAGCAGTCATTGGTGGAAGTTTAATATGAAATTTCACAAACATTTTTGCAGTCTCAGGAAAAATGTAAGCTACGTAAAACAAACAGGCGAGAAACAAAACAAATAAAGTAATTAATGGTGTTATAAGGGCACTTTTTAGATTTCTTTTAAACTCCGCATTTCGTTCCATAAATTTTGCAGCACTCTCATATATCTCCACCATATTACCGCTCTTTGATGCTAAGCCAAGCATTTGTGCAGTGAATTTACCAAGCACCGGCGCCTGTTTTATGAAGACTTTTTCGCTGTCCTTTCCTTGTTTCAACTCCGTATTAATTTCCTTAATTGACTCACGAAGAGTTGCGTTAGGAATGTCATTGATAAGCAATTGCATCACTTCATTGAAAGGAAGTTTCTGCCTCATTAAGTCCGTACTTACACGAACAAAAGTGATAACGTCAACTACAGGAGCTTTGCGTAGTTTCGTCCCAAACAATTTTTTACGTACATACTTAACTTGAAAACCCATCTTCTCCAAAGCAACACGAACTTCATTAGCAGTAAATGCTTTCTGTTCGCCATCAATCGGTTTGTCAGTTCCCTTTTGGACGCGATAGATGTACGTAACTCGTTCGTGAATTCCTGTCACTTTGAATTTTTTATCACGCGAGAGTTCTGCTGCTTTTACTTTTGCTATACTTCTGGAATCAGCAGTGATTGATCCGGAAACTGATTTTCCCGAAAGCGTCACACCATCAATACGATATTCAGGCATACGATTTTTATAGTTTATTTGTGAATAAATGATTTAAATAATATAATCTCCGTTTTCATACTACGATAATACACTTTTTCAAACTCTGTGTCAAGAACCCGACGTCTAACAATTCCCTTTATTCTGCTCTAAGATGTTAAAATAGCAGTTTTCCAAAATACGAAAATTCACGTAAAATGACAGAATCCGATGTAATTCATTTTGCGTTAGATACAACATATCAAGCCGCTATCCGTATTGATCAATTACCCATTTAAAAAAAGAACTGACTTTCATATTCTACAATCCTCTATCCTTTTTGTAACATATCCCTTACCATCTCGGTGATACGCCGGAAATCGATTTTACCGCTTCCCATCTTCGGAAGATCTTCAATTACAATGAAATGTTTCGGTAATGCGATATTCGGTAATTCTTCGGACATTTTCTTTATAATTGTCTTTTCGTCAATTTTCCGTGTAATAACTGCAACAATTTTTGCTCCGCGCACAGAATCCGGCACCTCTACGACACAGCATGAAATTTCTTCCGGTAAAAGATGTTCCATTACGTTTTCTACTCGGATTAGCGATACCATTTCGCCGCCGATTTTCATAAATCGTTTTAACCGGCCTACATGCCAAATATATCCATCCGGGTCGTGATATCCCATATCGCCGGTATCATACCATCCATGACGAATACAGAGTGTTGTGGCTTCAAAATCATCGAAATATCCTTTCATGACATTATCACCCTTCACAAGAATTTTTCCGATTTCACCAACACCACATTCCTCTCCGGTCTCGTAATTCTCAACGCGTACCTGTACATTGGGCAATGGTTGTCCGACACTACCGGCGCGGTTAGCTGTCGGACTATTTACACTAATCACAGGACTTGTCTCCGTACAGCCGTATCCTTCAATAAGAGTAATATTATGTTTTTTCAGAAATTCCTCGCGAAGCGAGTCGGGCGTTTTATCCGCACCCGTTAACATGATGCGACAGCTGGCAAAATCTCCCGGCAAAGATTTTCTCAAATATCCCCACATGAATATCGGCGTGCCTACGACAAATGTTATTTTTTCTTCGTGAATAATATCGCAGATATTTTTAAAATCTAACGGATTTGCATATGTCACAATTGTCATTCCATAATGAAGAGGAAGCCATAAGTTTGCCGTCAATCCAAATACATGGAAAAAAGGAAGGTTGGCAAGAAATATATCTTCACTGTTAAGATCAAATACTTTGGAAATGCCGAAAAGATTAGAAGAAATATTTCTATGTGTTAAAAGGACAGCTTTAGGATCTTTCTCACTTCCGCTTGTAAAAAGTACAACAGCATTATCATCTTCCTCGCCATCATGGATTTTTTTCAAAAGCCGTTCCATGGGAAGCTTTGCACGAAGCGCCGCTTTAATTTTATCAAGAAGAGTTACATGCTCCATAATGTCCTCAATAAAGATCATACCGTGAACTCTCGGACAATTGATTTTTTCAAGGAGCGCTTTCGACGTAATGATTGTCTTGAATGCACATTTCTTCTGACTGTATTCACAATTTTGTGCAGCACCTGTAGAATAGTTGATCATCACAGGTATACGGCCACTCATGAGTACGCCAAGAATAGAAAGCGCGCACCCGGCGGAAGTCGGTATCATAATACCGATAAAGCCCTCTTCATATTTCCTGAATTTATCTGCTAAGATAAGTGAAGCAATAAGCGCTTTTCCGTAACTGATACTTTTACCTGTTGTTCGGTCAATAATTGCTGTTTTTGTACCAAATTTTTTGGCGATATGAATGAAGTGTTGATGAAGAAGCATTTCTCTTCCTTATTATATGATATTCGAAATAATAATATCCGCAATATCAACTGAACGGCATTGTATCTTTATTCAAGATAGAAGAGTTTGCTAACAACGGCAAGAAAAATTTTCAGGATCAAGCGCATCTGCGCTGGAATGGCAAGGATCCAGAATAGAACATTATTTACATTCACGAAATACTATGAGAAGATAGAAGATTATCAGAATTGCCCCCGCAGCCGAAATACCAAATGTCATGGTCGGCGAAAAAGCATACCAAAGCCAGCCTGCTACACTGCTGGCAATCAATGTACAGATACTCTGCATACCGGTGTAGAATCCAATGGCAGTTGCTGTATCGTTTTTCGAAACTATATTGGATATCCACGCTTTGGATATTCCCTCAGTTCCAGCTGCATATATTCCATAGAAGAAGAACAGTACCAGCAAGGTAATCATTGATTCTGCAAAGATTATACCGCCGTAAACAAATGCAAATAATAATAACCCAATAATAAATGTGGTCTTCAGTCCGATTTTATCTCCCAACGCACCCATAGGATACGACATCAAAGCATAGACAAGATTATAAAATACATATATGCCTATGACCTGCTGGTCATTTGCCCCCTGATGCCGCATCATCAAAAGAAGCAAAATATCGGAGCTGTTGACTAAGGCAAAAAAGAGCAGCCCCACTACAAGCAATTTAAACTGACGCGGCGATGTCTTCCAGTATTTCAGAAAAGTAAAGAAACCGGATTTTACAGCCGAAGACGGCTGCTCGATTTTTTTCTCTTTCAATAGAAACGTTAATAAAATGGCAAAGAGGCCCGGAATAAATGCCAGCAGGAATATTATTTTGTATTGCTCAGGATAGTATATCAAAAACACTAACGCTGCCAGCGGACCAAGAGCAGCGCCAAGCGTATCAAAGGCCCGATGGAATCCGAATACACGCCCTTTAAATTCCTGTGTTGTTTGCGCCGACAGCATTGCATCCCGAGCGCCCGTGCGGATTCCTTTTCCCAACCGATCAATTGTGCGTGCGCTAAATATCCAGAGAGGAAATGTCATAACCGCCATCATCGGTTTGGAAATTGCACTCAGTGAATATCCCAACTGAACAAACGGTTTTCGTTTCCCTGTCGTATCAGAGAGATAACCGAAATATCCTTTACTTAATCCTGCAATCGCCTCTGCAACACCCTCCAAAATGCCGATAAGCACGACGGAAAAACCTATGCTTGTAAGATACATCGGCATAATAGGATAAAGCATCTCGCTTGCGATATCGGTAAAAAAACTTACCAGCGAAAGAAGAACTATCGTACGTGTAATAAATTTCATCACAATCCTTCAGAAAAATTCCCTTAATAATCTTAATAGAAACCGACAATTTATAGCGTAAAATTCATTTTACAAAATTTCATGGAATGAAACAAAAAGTTTCTTATATTTTCTCATCTTACTTTCTTGATAAACCAATCATAAGAAAGCACAGGTTTTATGAATCTTGAATCCATCCTTCGCGGCATGCTCGGCGTTGTTGTTCTTATCGGAATCACATTTCTCTTTTCCAACAATAAGCGCAGAATTAACTGGCGGCTTGTTGCGAGTGGACTGGGCATCCAGCTTGTGTTTGCCATCTTTATTATCCACCATGAACTTCTTAGATCATGGTTTTACCCGCTTGGCTGGCCTAAAGATATCATCGATTGGCTCGGCTCTGTTGTTGTAAGTCTCCTTGATTTCACATCCAAAGGTTCCGAGTTCGTATTCGGAAAGCTCGCAGTAAATTCCGGACCGGACAGTCTCGGATCTTTCTTTGCATTCCAGGTACTGCCTACAATTATCTTCGTCTCCACACTCACATCGCTTTTATACTATCTTGGCATACTGCAGCTTATCGTAAAAGGAATGGCATGGGTTATGGCAAAGCTTATGGGAACCAGCGGTGCAGAATCTCTTTCTACTGCTGCAAATATATTTGTCGGCCAAAGTGAAGCTCCGCTGCTCATTCGTCCTTACATCGCCACAATGACAAATTCCGAACTGCATACTATCATGGTCGGCGGTATGGCTACGATCGCAGGAGGTGTGATGGCAAGTTACATTCAGATGCTTGGACAATCATTTGCAGATGCCCACAACCTGCCGCTCTATGAAGCCCAGTTAAAGTTCGCAGTACAATTGCTTGCTGCCAGCGTAATGGCAGCCCCGGCATCTCTCGCTATTTCTAAAATCCTAATTCCCGAAACCGGCATTCCGGAAACAAAAGGAATAGTGAAATTAAAAGTCGAAAAGAACGCATCGAATGTCATTGAGGCGGCGGCAACAGGAGCGGGAGACGGACTGCATCTTGCATTAAATGTTGCCGGCATGCTTCTCGCATTCATCGCTTTGATTGCGATGCTGAATTTCCTCCTGCTTGCTCTTGGCAATTTTATGGGTGTGAATGAATATTTTACAGCACAATTCGGGCAGCCGCTATCGATGCAATTAGTATTTGGCCTCATACTGCAATTTGTCGCAATGGCAATCGGTGTTCCCTCGGCAGATGCACTCCGGTTCGGCAGTCTTATAGGGACAAAAGTTGTGCTTAATGAATTTGTTGCTTATCTCGACCTTGCTTCAATGCTCAAAGCAAATTTAATGTCTGAAAAAGGTATTTTGATGGCAACATATGCGTTATGCGGCTTTGCTAACTTTTCATCCATTGCTATTCAGATAGGCGGCATCGGACCGATGGCTCCGGCAAGGAAAAAAGATATTGCTGCACTCGGCCTCCGCGCTGTTCTGGGGGGTACAATTGCCACACTTATGACAGCAACGATTGCCGGAATTCTTATCGGCGGATAAAAGTGCTGCATATTACAAAAGCCTGAACCTGTGAACTTTTTGCTATATTCTCTTTCGCTATGATTCGTTCTCTGTTTGTTTGGATAACTACAAGTTTAGTCATTTTTTTCTGGCTGTTCCTCCTCGCGTTCAGCCGGCTCTTCGACCGTGATCCTGTGCTGTACAGAACAGGATTTCTATTCAGGAAGCTCGGGAAAACTCTAACTCAAATTAATCCGGCGTGGCAGCTTCATATTTCCGGCGAGAAAATATCAAATCCACGTAATCCTTATGTCGTTGTATGTAATCACCAATCAATGGCTGACATTCCGCTGATCAGCAACCTGTCATGGGAAATGAAATGGATGGCAAAAGAAGAATTATTTAAAATCCCTGTGATCGGATGGATGATGAGTTTGAGCGGCGACATTTCCGTCGACAGAAAGAATCCCCGCAGCGGTGCGTTAGCGCTTATCAAGGCCCAGCGCGTCCTTGAACAAAAATGTTCTGTAATGATTTTCCCCGAAGGCACGCGTACACTCGACGGGCGTGTGCGGCAATTCACAGATGGAGCATTCCACCTTGCTATCAAAGCTAAGGTGCCGATCCTGCCGCTTGTCATTGAAGGCTCGCGCGATTGCATTCCGAAACACAGCTGGAAATTCGGGAAACCCTCGGACATTTATTTGAAAGTCCTGCCTCCCGTCGACACTTCATCTATGACTGTAAAAGATGCTTCTATCCTTCGCGAAAATGTCCGCACGAGTATTATGAAAAAAATTGCAGAATGGCGATCCGTACCAGTAGAAGATGTGGATGGAACAAATTTAACATCTATAGCATAATTTTTTCAAACAGGCAGCAATCAAAGTGATAAAGATATGATTTTTAATCGTAGGGACGTTCAATTGAACGTCCCTACTTAGGATAATTTAATTACGGAGGCTTATTGCTACGTACCGCCACATAATCCTGCTATTTTAATAAAATAAGTTTCTTTGTATCCGTAAACAAACCCGAGTTTAAACGATAGAAATATGTACCACTTGGCATACCGGATGCATCCCAAATTACTTGATAGATACCTACGGATTTCTTTTCGTTAACCAACTCCGCTATTTCTCTGCCAAGTATATCATATACTTTTATAGTAACATATCCAGCTTTTAGTATGCTATAACTTATAGTTGTAGTCGGATTAAATGGATTAGGATAGTTTTGTATCAATTGAATTTGATCAGGATGCGGTTTTATACTTTCTACTTCACTTATTGGACCATGTATCGCCACAATCCTTTCCTTATAATAACCTGATAAGTATCCACTGCTCCATTGTTCATCGAAAATCCTTCTATAAAGACCGAATTCACTAGATAAGCACAATGTATCGAATCCAGAACGAAGTGTATAGTTTATATTTTGTGCCGACCATTGGGAAGCATACTTTTTTTCTTTATCTATACTATACCTATAAACAGGTTCTTTGATTCCGCCTCTAAAAGAAGGTTGCGGTAAATTCCATGCCGTCACAGAGCATGTTAATTCGTGTTTTCCAGACATTTTCTCGAGTAAAACGCATTGTATAGTATCATTGATCAAATATGTTGAATCACTATTATACATTGGATTATAGTTAATTACTTCGCGCAAAATATTTCTTATTTGATATATTTTCCACTCAATAGTTGAGTCATTAACAAAAGTAGAGTCCGATATTTTATATGATACAATTCCTGTATTAATTAATATATCTCTAACCATTTCATCTCCAGAATTATTTGATGAATAAAACTTATAGGAATAAAGCAATCCTGGTTTTAGTGGAAAAACATCAAAAGAGTCATCAGGTGTTATCAAGGATTGTGCATTTGATAGCTGCATAAATGTAATCAAAGCAATTATAATTAGTTTTACATTTTGAGTGAACATTTCTTTTGAAATTATATATTGATTCTTCATATAGCGCCTGATATATAATTAATCTGACATTGCCATCACTATATAGGAACAATTCTTTATACTTATGAATAACGAAGTTTATCAAAAAACTAAGAATAAAATAGCCAATTAAGTATATAAATGCAAAAAAACATAGAGCACACCATACCGTGTCTCTAAAATTCATGTTCGATTAGGATTCTTTAAACCTTAACCAATTTTATCTTTTTTCCCAATCGCAAACCAATCGATCTTGCGCGTGAGATACATTACCAATGCCATACTGATGAAGAGACCGAAGCTACCGAAGAGCAGTGCATAATCCTGTGCCTGAACTGTCACATATAGAAAGCCATACAAGGCAGTCAAAAACACTTCCCAAAATTTTGACGCGGGGGACTAAATAGAGGTTCCCAGGGAACTGTCATTTTCAAACGTAAAAAATATATTATACGCAGTCAGTTATCTCAATAGAACCATTTTACGACACTGGCTGAATCTTCCTATGCACAGCCGGTATAAATACACTCCGCTTGCATAATTACTTCCGTCAAATTCGATTTGGTGATGACCTCTTTCCTCAATCCGGTCGACAAGCGTAGCAACTTTCCTGCCGAGAATATCAAACAGCTCCAGAATAACATTAGATTTTTCAGAAACTTCATAAGCAATTATTGTACCGGGATTAAACGGATTGGGGAAGTTTTGGAGCAGTTCGCAATATTGCGCAACACCTCTGTCCATATCAACAGACTCGAATGGACCGATATCCCAGGTCCTCTTGGAAGGACGCGAATTACCGAGCAAATCAACAAAAAAATTATAATCGGAGAAAATGGTTATGGGCAGGTACTGAGTGGGATCAATACCACCGTCGATCGCCTGAGAACCATTTGGAAGATATCCGGTTGTGTCTGAAAACAGATAAAGACTATCGACATTATTTTTTGTCCAATCGATCTCACCTTCTCGAAGCGACCATCCGTACCTGCTGCTCTGCCACCATCCAAAATCCGTGTAGATGTTATTGCTTCTTATATCTGCGTCGCCTCCGCCATAAAAAATATTATTTACGGCGACAGTCAATGTATCGGTATCGTCAAAGAAAAGTCCCTCGCGAAATATATTGTTAATAATTTTTATATCTCTTGCATTTTTTCCCCAGCTGTGCGCATCTGATTCGAAATAATTATTGTACACAGTTAAATTAATATTATGATCAGGTAAATTTCCGTCCCCATGAAATGTCAGGGAAATTTCTGAATTCAGAACTCTGTTCCCGGCGATGAGTATATCTCTATTATAGAGATATACTGAAATTGCATTTGAGTGAGTCCCGTTTATATCTTCGACAATATTGCCGATTATCTGTCCGTGAGTTACTCCCATGAACCAGATTCCCTGCCGGGATGTGCGAGTTACATAATTATTACGGACTATAATATTCTCGCCTGCAGCAAGAATTCCCACGCTCCTGTTGCAATTTTCCACGCGGTTATTTTCAACTGTAATATTCTTTCCGTTAATTTGAACTGCATACCAATCAGCCGAACGAAGATTCCTTACTTCATTGTTTCGAATAATAACATTTTCTGTATTCGAATTATCCGAGCGGATTCCCAGTGCAAAATTCCGAACTATGAATCCTTCAATAACTATATTCTTCCTGCCGCTGTAAACAATTCCCATCTGCCTTTTCTTGACAGAATAGTCATGATTATTTGGATCGTCGGAATGAAGGGGCCAGAGATATATCCTGTTTGTTCTCGCATCATAACAATACTCACCGGGCCGGTCTATTATATGCAGATGATTCAGGATCGAATAATAACTGTTTCTATCCGTATACACGTCGCCGCCCAGATCTTCAAATGTTATTACGTGAGAATCCCGATCATATGAAGTAATGAGTTTTGTCGATGTAACATTCGGTATCCGCCAGGCAATAATATACGCACCATTCCAGTAAGCCGAATCCGGCTGAGTGAAGTATGCAGTATCAATAAGCCGGGTTCTTGTGAGATTAGTACCCATCGGGACAACAAAGAATTCGCTGATATTATCATGTAAAAACGGATCGCTCGGATTGGGATCTTGAGAAAACCACAGGAACTTATTGTCTTCGTAAAATCCGGCAAAAAAATCAAAACCTGCAGGTGCCTGAGTATAATAGATATTGCGAAAATTCTGATTCCCGCCGCATGAATCGGCAGATATACACTGAGTCCAGGTATTATCTATCTGATCCGCCCCGTCGATGACGGCTTTATCATTGCCCCATCCATCGCCTTTGAATGTTATCGGATTTCCGTCAGATCCATTTATATTGATTCTAACTCCACCCTGATAGACTACACCGCCCTTAAAGTAGACAATATCCCCGGCTGTTAGGACAGTGCTTGCTGCAATTCCGACTGCATTTGAATCTCCCGGGCAGTATTTCCAGGCATTGTCCGGAGCCGTACCTGAATTACCATCGTTCCCCAGTTCATAATCCACATAATATTGAGCGGCATAAGATGTCTGAACCGATGCGTACAACAAGCAGGCAAAGACAAGCATCCTAATGATTTTAAATTGTACTCCGTGCAATAACAATCTCGGATCTCCGGCTGTTATTTTACCTGCCATGCTTTTTTCGACGGAGCTTGTCTGCCTGCTTTTGTATTTTGCGCCTCGCCTGCCGGTGGGCGGGAGTCTCTTTGTGTTCTATCAGGCATCGGAGAGCTTTTAGTTAAACGATTCAGGATATATTTTATTAAACGCATTCTTATAATAATAAAACCGCTTAACATGATTGATAAGAAACCACAGAACCAAATAAACATATCGATAGCATAATAAACGCGGCAATTAAAACATGAATCCCAGACTATACAAGTTAATATTGCAAGGGAACCAAGTATTGAACAAGCAATTAATTCTTGATTCTTCGAAAAAAAAGCTGTCACAAAACCGCCTGACGAAAAAACAATTGTCGATTGTATGATTAATAAAAAATGATCTATAGTAATCATTCCGCCGGAATTAGTGTGAGTCATCAACGGTATTATACCAATACTAACGATAAACTCATTCAATGGACTTTTACTAACTGTTAACAGTAAGAACCAAAGGATAATTGCAAACCAGCCTCCTAAAATTGCAAGGGATATTTTTAAAATAGATAAAAAATTTTCCATAAATTTTCCCTCCTAA
>CAZYAM010000007.1:46233-50608 GCA_964645575.1 uncultured Ignavibacteriaceae bacterium | reverse complement strand
TTTGATAAATCAAATCCCTATATACAAAAAAGGTATTCGAGTTATCATATGACTCATTCTTTTCAATCGTTTTTTTATCCTTCAAAAAACTTCGGGATGCTTAAAATAATATTTTCGTGTCCGTTACTATTTATGCAGTTTAACCTTCATTTCCACAACCGTACCGAATTTAAGCCGTTTGACCTTCACTGAATCCATCAACGAACGCATTAAAAAGAATCCGCGCCCGCTCTCTTTCATCAGGTTCTTTCCTTTGCGAGGATCCTGTAATTTTTTCGGATCAAATCCTTTACCCTTATCTTTTACGTTGATAGTTAGAAATTCTTTTTCTACAATGCATTGAACAACAACACTTTTATCACGAGCCAGCTTATTCCCGTGGATTATTGCATTATTTACTGCCTCAGTACAGGAAACCAGCAAACGGTACATCGTCCCGTCGTCCAGGTTAAGCTTTTTATTGACCTTCTTTAAAAAATCTTCAATACATCTAATTTCTTTCGGATTGCTCTTGCAGATCATTTCAAAAACAGCTTTTCGCGTTATTTTCTTTGCCTTCGGCTTCGTTTCTAATTTCATACTATCTCCTCTACTACAGAATAAATCCTACTTGTATAGATAGATTTGAAATTGTTGCTTTCGTTGTGCCGTTATATTTTTGCACTTCTCTCCACCCGCTCAACATGATTCTCTCCGTACTCGATCCCAGCCATTCTACGAAAACAGTAGGTCCTAATGCTTCAATTCTTTGATTAAAAATCCGCTGATTATTTTGATATTTATAACTATCCTGCCCATAGTAGCGAAATCCAAATCCCACCTTCAATCCTTTTTTTGACGACCAAATCAATTCAGGCCACAGAGTTTTTTCCACAAAATATTCTTCCGGCTTTTCCTTAAACTCATTCCATTTAAGTATCCCTCGTTCAAAGATACGCAAGCTTCCGGAAAAGTTGCACTCGACTTTCTCACTAAGCCGAAAGATAGTGGAATCTGCCCACATAGCCTGTCTGTAAGAGAAGCTTCTTATCGATGCCCTTTGCTGTTCATAATCGCTTATCGTATAATTTGCAAGTACCTCGGCCCGCATGACTGTCCGGAACCGCGAAGAGGGCACATATTCAACGCAGGGTGATAACCGGATAACACGATTCCAGCTATTATTGGCGCTTTGTTCCTGGCGAAGATATACTAAATGAAAAAGTGTAAGATCGGCAGCCATTGACAGAAGCAGGTGGGGCGAAAAACGGTGGAGGATCTCCAGGCCGGATGTTATTAGCAATTCGTCGCGATCATCAGTATTCGAAGCGTCCGGAGTATCATATCGAAGAATACTGGCTGACGACACCAGGCGAATATTGTCGTTTCCAGTTACGCCGGCATTGAGAGCCGTCGATATCATCGTCCGCTGTGCTGTATTCTCCATTTTGTTCGCCTGATCCCAAAGCTGCTCAATATTAGCAATCGAAGCATCCTCTACCGAATATCGCTCATCTCTCTCGGTAGTTTGAATTCTTATATCCGCATCGAGCCATTTTAACGGCGACCATAATAGAGAAATCATACCAAAGAACTGCATTTCCTGGATACGTGAGTCGGTCAGTGACGCAGAATTTAAATTATCCTTGAATCTATAACCCCGTTCAATTAACCGGTTCGAAAGCCCAAATGAAGCATTCAGAGAGAAACTGCGATCCGTACCGTACTTCGTTTGATTCACTATCTCGAACACATTCGCATCACGGTGAAAAATGTTATGCTGTACGCCCGATAAGCTTTGAGCAGATGAAGAAAGTCCCGTGTAGAACTCGTTTCTTTGTGTACCGTAATTTACTGCAAGCGAATCGCTGACACCGCCGCCAAAATCACGCAAGAGAATGAGTTTGACATCTCCTGTGCGTGGACTGCGCCTGCCGAGGAAAGATTGATCCCATGATGATTGAAGTGTAGCGTAAAATTCTTCAAGTTTTATGCGATGTGCATCGAAACCTACATTATAGACAAATCCCCCGTCATCCTCATCCTCCTGAGAATTCAACTCATATCCTCCGGCTGCTCTGCCTTTTACACCTTCTGAAGGAATGTACTCGAAACCCGCAAGTAATTGATGCTTCGCCATTCGGCCAAGATCAATAACACGGTTATTCGCAAGAGCGCTGGATGCATTTTTCAACTGTAGATTCCATTCATTCGAAAGACGGGCATTTAAAGAAATGGACCCCTGATACTCGTCCTGAATTGCTTTTTGATCGGATTTCACGAGACGAGATCGAACGTGCTGCTGAATTTCAGCGCTCCAAATCCGGACATGCAATTCTTTTTGGAAATCCCCGCTCCATACATAAGTGTTCAACATACGGGTAAAACTTAGCGATGACAGTCGAAGACTGTCTGCAGACGGCAAACGAGGAGAGTGGATAATATCCTGAGCATCCATCGTCATCCCAAAAAATAACCATGCGATACCGATGAAAGAAAAACAAATGAGTGTTTTTGTTTTTTTTACCTCAGAGACCACTTGTCAGATCCGCGGTTGTTTAAGAAACGACGGAGAATAATATGAAAACAGAATTGATATCACTGTAAAAAGCCGCAATATAGAGCCAAATGCGGTGCTTAATAACATGATAACGTTCAAACCTCGGCTTTTTCTCCTCTTACTGGAATGAAAATATCCTTCTTTACACCGACTTCTTTTAGTTTAAGAGAAAATTTTTCTATTTGAGTGCTTTCGCCATGTACCAGGAATACTTTCTTTAGCCGCTTCTGATCCGAGGCCTGAACGAATTCTACCAGTTCATCTTGACCTGCATGAGCTGAAAAGGAGTTCAGTACTACCACTTCTGCATTCAGGCTGCGTACCTCGCCGAAGATACTTATCTCCGGTTGTTTTTCCACTATCCTCCTTCCGAGCGTATGTTCCGCCATATATCCGACGACAATAATCGTGTTTTTCGGATTCTCTATGTTATTGGCAAGGTGATGCACGATTCTTCCACCTTCACACATCCCTGATGCCGAAATAATCACACACGGCGGCTGCATTGTATTCAGTTTCTTCGATTCATCTACCGACCGCACGTAAATAAGCCGGTTGAAACCGAACGGATCTCCATTCGCATGTAAATGCGCAAGCATCTCCTTATCAAAACACTCTGTATGCAGCTGAAAAATTTCGCTTGCATTAACTGCAAGCGGACTATCCACATAAATTGGAATAACCGGCAATCTGCCCTCATCAAAAAGCTCGAACAAGTTATAAACAATATCCTGCGTCCTGCCCACGCTAAACGCTGGTATTATCACCTTACCGCTGCGGTCAGATGTCTGTTTTATGACTTTACAGAGCGAATCTTTCATTCCGACCGCCGGATCGTGCAGTTTTCCCCCGTATGTACTTTCGGAAATCAATACATCAACGCTGCCGATCGGCTGCGGATCCTTAATAATCGGTGCATTCTTTCTTCCCAAATCACCTGTAAAACCGATCCTTTTCCGTATACCATTCTCCTCTGCTTCTAGTACTGTTATTGCAGAACCAAGAATGTGCCCGGCATCGAGATATGTCGCCGTAATACCTTTGGCTACCTGTACCGGCTGCCGATAATTAATGCTGATAAATTGCGATATTGCTGCAGTAACATCAAAGGCAGAATACAGCGGCTCGATAAGCGGTTCGCGCTTTTTCTGTTTTCTCTTATTTAAAAATTCGATATCACGTTCCTGGATATATGCACTGTCGTACAGCATAATATTACATAGGTCGCGTGTTGCTCCCGTAGCATAAATTGGTCCTCGAAATCCATTCTTTACCAGATTCGGAAGATTACCGGCATGATCGATATGCGCATGCGAAAGTAAAACTGCATCTATATCGGCCGGGTTGAACGGGAAATTTTTATTACGTTCGTATGACTTCGACCGCTTCCCCTGATACATACCACAGTCGAGCAGTATTTTTGTTCCATTCACAGAAACAAGATGCATGGAGCCTGTGACAGTCCGAGTTGCTCCAAGAAATTGTATATTCATTAAATACTCGCTTTCATTTAAAGTATAAGTCGCAAGTTGAAATTAGAAAGAAGAGAGGTGAAATGCAAAGATAAAGGCTGCAAGAGAAATATTTTGCCTTTATAAGTATTTAGAAGAAGTGTTGAAACCTTTGTAATTAACGACCCGTGCGTTAATAAATCTTCTATATAGAAGACTTATTAAATGTTACGTTATCATGGCCGCTGTGTATCTTTTATGTTTAGCCTTTTTAGATATGCGATACCAATGTTTATTTTTACCTTGAAATTACCTGATCCAGTGTGAGATCACCGCCGTAAAGAATTTCATCTTCCGTCAATCTTGTTGCTTCTAAATCAGATGA
>CAZYAM010000007.1:0-46133 GCA_964645575.1 uncultured Ignavibacteriaceae bacterium | reverse complement strand
TTCTTTCGTGCAATTGTTGTTCAAAGGAAAGAATCGACAGGAGCGCATTCTTTAAGGATGATTTAGCAATAAAACCATCGGTGCATTCCTGCGCGTTCTTTCGGCAAATCTCACTAATATCCATCGATAAAATAAACACTCTCGTTGAAGGCAGATGGTCCTTGATCGTTTTTGCGGCTTCGATACCATTTGGCCCCGGCATATGAACATCCATAAGAACAAGATCAGGGTGCAGATGTTCTGCTTTTTCCACAACCTCCCTGCCGTCAGCTGCCTCTCCTACAATCTTTATTCCACGCTGGGCTTTGAGAAACGATGTAAGTATCCGGCGAAAGCCGTCATGATCATCGGCCAAAAGAACTTTGAGTGTATACATTTAGTGGTTCCTCATAATATTGGCATTTAATAAGTTTATTCGGGACCATACTTAATTCACTGTTTCCGACTTTTGGACACTAAACGTTGCTTCGAGCGACGGTTTTAACGATCCTTTCAGAATATATCCATCTGCCCGGGCATCAAGAGCCTGCAGACGATAAGTCGGATCATCGTAAGTCGTCGCAATAAGGACTTTTGTATTCGGCCAGCGCTGTTTGATAATACGTGTTGCCTCAAGGCCGTTCATCTGAGGCATCGAGATATCCATCAAGACAACATCAGGTATGAGTAACTCAACCTGCGTAACAGCTTCACCGCCGTTTGTTGCTTCACCGACTACAGATACATTTGGAATTCCATTAAGGAACTCGCGGACAACTCTTCGGAAATCTCTATGATCATCGGCAATAAGAACCTTAATACTTGGCATCAAACATCCTTTTTAAACAAATAACTCAAACCGTTAATTTATGCTGTTTCAATATAGAACAGTGATTACCAAAATGAATCATAAAATAACCGTAATTACAGGAATACGGGAATAACCGTAGACTCCTACGTAGAATACGGTATTTATACGCTTGGCATTACAGGATGAATGATCGTAAAATTTCAGAATCTCTAAAGGAAAGAGCTGTTAAAGGCCATTACTCGCCATATCTTGAAAGCACATCTGCTTTCAATTCTTCAACAGCTTTCTTCTTCAGTTTTTGGTAAGTATCAAAATTGGCTTGTATATCTTCTGGTTTGTTTTGTACAAGTGCTTTTAATTCAGCGAGCTGCATTTGGAGGCTAATTGAATATGCAAGGCTTTCTATTAAAAGAGAAAAATACGCTGTAGGCTGTTTGTCGACGGGCACACGCATTGAAAAATCAAATGTATCTTTCATGATTTTACCCTATAAAATTCTTAGATAGTAAGAGTGAAAATATTGAATCTTATCGTCTCGTAGGTATAGTAATTTCACAGAAATTTTAATCAATCTGAGAGGGGCTTTTGTGTCTTATTCAATGCAAAACGTACCAAATTGGCGGTATCATGAATATTGAGCTTTTGCATTATATTTGTCCGGTGCGTTTCTACAGTTCTCGCACTAATGAAAAGTTTTTCGGCTATTTGCGAATTATTGAATCCGTCGGCAATATATTGGAGTACTTCTCTTTCCCGTTTTGTTAACGGAAGATCATCATTAAGGGAAAGGTTGTCACGTGCTTCCGACTTTCGCAGATATGCTTCCGTCATTATCTCGGAGACCCGCGTGCTGAAAAAACGTCCGCCCTGCGCTACTGCACGGATAGCCGCTGCAAGCTCGTCTCTTCCGCTGTTCTTTAATAGATATCCGCCGGCTCCCGATTTTAAAATCTGGTATACATATTCCTCGTTGTCATACATGGTCAATACAAGGACTTTTACCGAAGGAAAATCTCTTTGGATGGTTTTTGTCGCTTCGATTCCGGAAATCTTCGGCATTGATAGATCGATAACGAGAACATCGGGCATGAGTTTCTTCGTCATCGCGACCGCTTCCTCTCCATCGCTTGCTTCACCGACAATAACGAATTCTTTAAAAGGTTCCAGCAGTTTAATAAGGCCGCTCCGAACCATCGGATGATCGTCTGCAAGAAGTATTCTGATCTTATTCATGTATAACGGTTTTTATTAACGGAATTTCTACCGTAATGAATGTACCACTTTTTGGCGTCGAATCAATAGTCAATACACCTCCAAAGGATGCTGCACGTTCGCGCATACTCACGAGACCCATTCCGCCTTTACCCGTTGCACGGACTATATCGGGTCGTTCGATAATCCCCTTCCCGTTATCTTCAATAACCAATCGAATACCCTCGGAATAACGAATGAACTGAAGATTTACTTCAGTTGCCTCGGCGTGTTTTGATACATTATTAAGAGATTCCTGCGCAATTCTATAAAGCCCGATTTCCATCTGTGGATCAAGGCGTTTTGTAATTCCACTTGCATGGAAATGAGTTTTTATGGACGTTCGATTTGCAAACCGTTCACTGAGAAGTTTAAGAGCTGGGGCCAGTCCAAAATCATCCAAAATACTCGGCATTAGATTAAATGATATTTCCCGCGCTTCCTTCATCACATCATCGAGTAAACCTTTCATATCCTTGATGCGATCCTGACCTTCCTGTCCCACGGTAATCATATCTTCCAGAATTTCCAGATTGAACTTAATTGCAGTAAGCATTTGCCCAAGTCCGTCATGAATCTCACGGGCGATACGCCTTCGTTCTTCTTCCTGCGCCTGCACGCTGGCATCTGAAATAATTTCCAGCTCCTTTTCCCTCCGAAGAAGATTTGCATAAAGCTGGGCATTGACCATTGCTATAGAATGCTTCTCGGCCAGTGAATGAAGCAGCCGCATCTCACGTCCGACAAATTCATGATTATGCCTGTAGCCGACCACGATCATGCCTTTGTGTTTCCCCTCCACAATCAGCGGCATCCAGGCAGTCGAAACAATCTTCTCCTCTCCAATAATCGGAATTTGAGACAATGAGAAAAGCTCGTTTGTATTGGAATCATTTATGATATTCGGCCTCTCATTCTTCAGGACAGCGTTAAACACATCGCTTGGTTTAAACGAGTTAAGTTCATGTTTAAGCGTGTTTCCGCAAATTGCCTTCCATCGTACCAAGGGCTTATGATCATCAAATAAAAGAACTCCGGCAAAATGTGCACGCGTAAGATTCAATGTCTGTTGAAGAATTGCGGAAAATACTTTCTGCAAATCCATAATGCCGGCGAGTTTTCGGTCAATATTGCTCAGCGTCTCCTGTTCCCACAACCAGAGCGATTGTTCGCGTTCAAGCATTTTCCTTTTTGTAATATCTCGAAATGATGCCTGGACAGCTAAACGGCCGTTCCATTCAATAATGTGCGCGTTAGTCTCCAGATCGATGATCCTTCCCTGTTTCGTCAATCCGCGCATTTCAAAATTTCTCAAAACTTCATCGCCTAACGAGCGTCCTTCTTGAATCAATTCCAAGGATGTCCGATTAGAAGGGGCAAATATATCAGAGAGATTCGACTTTTGCATGTCTTCCGATTTTGCATATCCAAGCAGACGAACAGCCGAGGGATTGGCAAAAACCAGTTTCCCGCCTTGAATAATCATAATGCCATCAAGCGAACTTTCCACAATACTGCGATATTCCTGTTGTGTCTCGACTATTCTCCGTGTTAATTCTTTTCTCTCTGTTGAATCGTTGTATTGGGCAATGCATTCTACCAGCTCTCCGCCTGCATCAAGAATTGGAGAAAGAACCATGCCGGAGGAAATTGTTCGTCCATCTGAACGTGCAAGCTCCACTTCGGCAGACCATGACTCGCCGGATGCGAGAACCAGTTCGGCTAATTTCCATTGATCTTCTGTGCATCCCTGTTGATGAGAGATTTTTATTATATTAAACAGATTCCTTCCAATTAGGGACAACTGCTTCATCCCGCTCCAAAGAATAAATGCCGGATTTGCATACATCGCTATCCCTTTTTTATCTGTTAAAAGCAATGGAATTGTAGAGTTGTCGATCAATGCCCGGGATCGACTCATTTCAGAAAAGACTTTTCTATTTCTATAAATCAATAAGAGTGCAACGATAATCGCAAAAACATTCAGCACAAAAAAACAAATAAGCAAAAAAATGAAATACTTTTGAATAAGATCAGATTTCCCTTTTTCCCTCTCTACTATCTGCCGATGCTCCTTCTGCCGGAGATTGTGGAACGCATTATTTACGATCTCATTGTATTCTCTGTGAATTGAAGGAAGCTCATTAGATGCAATATTTCTTTCTTTTCCCGGCTGAACGGAGGGAGCCTCTGTCATATGCTGAACAAGCGTATCTGCCTGAAAAAAAAATTCACGGGCATTCGGAAGCAACTCGGCCGCAGCCGTATCTTGAGAGCCGTTTAGAAGCGACAGATAGTGTTTTTTTACAAATAGATACTGTATTTTGTAATTATCCAGCCTTGTTTGAAGTAAATACTTTTGCGTGGGATTCGAACCCCCTTTTTCAAACAGCAAAACCATCTCGGCAAGAATATTTTTACCGAAGACAACAACACTGTCTCGCCGAATGCTTTCTGCAAGTGCCCGGTCGGACTGACGGCCGGCACGATGAAAATCAAAAATAAAATATACACCTGAAATAAAGACAAGTAACAAAAGAAGAATACTGCCGAATAAGAATACAGGTAATAAGAGGTTGTGTCTCGCCGGCAATGTGTCGCTCATATCATTTGATGTGCCACGATTCCACACAACTTCATTCATCCCTTCAGCCAATATCAAAGCAGATGCATATGTATTTCCATATCGTTTATACTTATTCGGTCAATGCCGTATGCGGACTACTTACCGATAAGTGATTTGTATGCCTTGACATCAAGGAGAGTGTTTACCTGAGCCGGATCTGTTATTGTTATCTTAACCATCCATCCGCTTGCATACGGATCTTTATTCACGATCTCAGGATGTTCCTTAACTTCCGGATTCACCTCGATAATCTCTCCGGTAACAGGCGCAAACAAATCGGAAACTGCTTTCACCGCTTCGATTGTACCGAATGATTTACCTTGCTCAATCTTCGCGCCTTCAGCAGGAATTTCAACAAATACGACATCCCCTAATTCGCTTTGAGCATAATCGGTAATACCGATCCAGCCATATTGCCCTTCTACACGAATCCATTCATGCTCGTTTGTATATTTCAAGTTCGCGGGAAAATTCATAATACCCTCACGATATAAATAATGAAAATCTTTTATCGAACAATTCTCATGTAAAAGTGTAAGGTTCGATAATGATTATAACTAAAAAAATTTACTCTTCAAACACAAATGATTCAATAAATTTCGTATCATAATTGCCGCTCTTGAATTTTTCATCCAACATCAGTTTTTTATGGAATGGAATCGTCGTCTTAATCCCTTCAATAACAAACTCGTCGAGCGCATGATACATTTTGGTAATTGCCTCTTCTCTTGTTTTACCTTTGACAATCAGCTTCGCAATCAACGAATCGTAGTAGGGCGGGATAAAGTATCCGGAATAGATATGGGTATCGATGCGGATACCGAATCCGCCGGGTAAATGCATACTTGTGATTTTACCGGGACTTGGACGAAAACCGGCTGCCGGGTCCTCTGCATTTATCCGGCATTCAATGACGTGCCATTGGGGCTTCACCTGTACTTTTTTAAGCCGTTCTCCGGCTGCCATTTGAATTTGTATTTTCAGCAAATCAACTCCCGTCACTTCCTCGGAAACAGGATGTTCGACCTGAATGCGTGTATTCATTTCCATGAAATAGAAACTCTTATCTTTATCCAATAAGAACTCAACCGTCCCTGCTCCAAGATACTTCGCACTTTTTGCGCCTTTTACGGCTGCAGCGCCCATCGCCTCTCGTATTTCCGGTGTTAAAGCCGGCGAAGGCGATTCTTCTAACAATTTTTGATGCCTCCGCTGAATACTGCAATCGCGCTCTCCGAAATGCACTACCGTTCCATATTTATCTGCCATGATTTGAATTTCGACGTGCCGTGGTTCTTCAATATATTTTTCAATATATACAGATGCATTGCCGAATGCAGTCTCCGCTTCATGACTTGCTGTAAGGTAAGCGTTCTCCAATTCATCCATCGCGCGGACAATTCGCATCCCTCTTCCTCCTCCACCGGCAGTCGCTTTGATAATCACAGGGAAACCAATTTCCAGTGTTACCTTCTTTGCATTGTTAAGATCGGAAATAACACCTTCACTCCCCGGTACAACCGGTACTCCCGCTTTCTTCATTGTCTCTTTAGCAAATGCTTTATCTCCCATTGAAGTTATCGCACTGGAGTCCGGGCCGATAAATACAATACCGGATGAAGCGCAGATATCGGCAAAGTTTGCGTTTTCCGCAAGGAATCCATAACCGGGATGGATAGCATCGGCATCCGTAACCTCGGCAGCAGCAATTAAACGCGGGATGTTAAGATAACTTTCCTTACTTGGCGGCGGTCCGATGCAAACAGCTTCATCTGCAAACCTCACATGGAGAGAATCCCTGTCAGCTTCCGAATAAACAGCGACCGTTTTGACTCCTAATTCACGGGCGGCACGGATCACGCGTAATGCGATTTCACCACGATTTGCTATGAGGATTTTTTTAAACAAAGAGGTTCGGCTTCCAGAACGAGGTGAAGTTACTTCGCCTGTTCGATCAGAAACAGGATTTGGTTGTATTCGACAGGTTTTCCATTCTCTGCTATGATTTTCACCACAGTTCCATCACAATCTGATTCGATTTCATTCATCAATTTCATTGCTTCGACTATACATAAAACTGAACCAACTTTTACAGATTGCCCGACTTCAGTGTACGGTTCAGCATCGGGAGCCGGGGCACGATAAAATGTCCCGACAATTGGAGAACGGACTTCATGATATTGCGAATTCGGAACAGCATTTGATGCTGCGGGTTTGATCGATTCTACTTGCGGAGAGTTATAAGAAGACGGCACTTGCGGTGATGCCGTTTGCGCAGTCTGCACGTGAACTCCAGAGTTGCGGTTTCGGGCAACTTTTATTTTTTTGCCTTCCTCTTCGAGTTCTAACTCATCGATAGAACTATGCTCGACTAACTTAATTATCTTCTTTATATAGGAAAGGTCCATGAATTCTCCAGTATAAAAAAACGCAAAAAAAGCGCATATTCAGGCTTGATGAAAAATGTTACCTGTTAACACGCTCTAAATACTTACCTGTTCTCGTATCGACACGAATAATATCGCCTTCACTAATAAAGAGGGGTACGTTAACCGCGGCACCGGTCTCAACTGTGGCGGGTTTCTGTGCACCGGTGGCCGTATCGCCTTTTACACCGGGAACAGTCTCAACTATTTTCAATTCGACATTTTGCGGAATTTCTGCTCCCACAATATCCATTCCTACCATCTGAAGCTGAACCGTTCCACCTTCCTTCAGGAATTGTGCGCCTTTTCCCAAAGCTGCCTCATCAACCGGCATCTGCTCATAGTTCTCTTTATCCATAAACTGATAACTCGAACCGTCATGGAAGAGATATTGGAATTCTTTTTGTTCAACACGCACTTCCTCTACTTCTTCGCCAGACCGAAAACGGGTCTCCGTTACACGCCCGCTTTTAAGGCTGCGAAGCTTTGCCTGTACAAATGCGCGTAGATTCCCCGGAGTGCGATGTATATATTCCTCAATCCGATGTAATTCTCCATTAAACCGGATAACCATACCAATACGAAAATTAGCAGTTGATGCCATTTATTGCCTCAAAATCTTCCATTCTTGATAAAAAACAGTGTGTTTTCTTCAATTTTGCGTGCAAAAGATACACAAACTTGCATGTAAAGTCAAGAAACTCTCAATCCTAAATCCTGTTAGAAATTATTTGGTAGGTTCTATATTTAAATAAAGATAAAAATTCTTTAATTTTCTATCAAAAACGAGGTTTTTGTAAGAATTTCCCTCGTTGCCACTACTTTTTATACTCTGGTTACTTATTATGACCTTCAACCGGGTATAATTCAGATAACCTTTTTTAAATTGGCACAATTGCTGTTTATATTTCCATTATGGGAAAGGACTAAAATCAATTGTAAATAAATACTATAATGAATATTCTAAATACAGGGCAGAATTATATAGAAGGCATCTAAATGGCAAAACGAATATTATGCATTGAAGACGATCCTCAAATGCGCTTAATCGTCCAGATGGCGCTTGAGTGTGCTGGCTATGAAATGGAAGAAGCGTCGGATGGGAAACAGGGATTGGACCGCGCAATGGAAACTACCCCTGATCTCATTCTCTGTGACATCAATATGCCCGGTATGGACGGTTTTGAAACTTTGGGGGAATTGCGGAAGCACAAATCGACTTCATACATCCCCTTTATCTTCATGACAGGCGATAGTCCCAAAAAATATTTGCGTAAAGGGATGAATCTCGGCGCAAATGATTTCATTATGAAACCCATCGACATGCAGGATCTCGTTAAAGCAGTAGAAGTACGCCTGCAAGAAGTTGAGCGAAATAAAGAAGAAGCACAAAAAGCGGTAGCCGATCTTAGCGAGAGTATTACACGCGCCTTACCTCATGAACTCCGGACGCCTATGACAGGTATTATGGGATTGGCTGAGCTTCTAAAAGTCCAGGCCGGCGATATGACTCCTGCCGAAGTGAAAGACCTTGCAGATTCGTTATTTAATTCGGCTATTAGAATGAACCGTACATTGGAGAAATTTTGGATCTATACACAATGTTTGCTTCTCCCAAATGATAGTGCAAAATTGACTGCATCACGCCAGACCGGAACAAAGCAAATCGATTTCATCATCCGGCGTGTTGCAGAAGAATTGGCGCTTTCTCACAAGCGTTCCAAGGATATTATACTTGATCTTGCTCCATTGTCCGTAGCAATATCTGAAAGATATTTTGAACAAATAGTAAGTCAAATAATTGAAAACGCATTTAAGTTTTCTGAAAAAGGGACAAGTGTAAGCATTTCTGCAGCAGTAAAGGATACAAGAGGCCTGATTCTCGTAAAAGATGCCGGACGTGGAATGTCCGATGATCAGATACAAAAGATTCATGCATTCATGCAATTTGACCGCGAACGGCACGAGCAACAAGGCCTGGGATTGGGACTGATGATTGCAAAACGATTATTGAAAATCCACGACGGGAAATTGGAAATAACCAGCGGATTAGGCCAGGGAGCCACTATGGCAATCACCCTGCCCCTGTTGAGCCAATAGCAAGTGTGACTTTTTTAAACTTTTCGAGCCTATCCGGAAGACGGCATTAGTATCCTGCGAATAATTCTTTTTACCTCTGCAATCTCCTTTGCATCAATTACCTTGGTTATAAACAGTATAGCTCCGAATATGCCGATAAGCGCAATTTTAACTGTACAACCGATAAATGAAAGCGGCTCCGGATGGAATAGCAGGAAAATGCTGAATAACACCATCGCTGTTCCGCTGATTTTTATTACCTTTTGCCATTCGTACTCGACATAATAGAACTTCTGGGAAAATAAATACATTCCGACAGCCATAACGATATAACTCAGCAGCGTCGAGAGAGCCGCACCAAGAATTCCAATCATAGGAATTAATATAAAATTAGCTCCAATATTCAATAAAGCTCCCGTACCGGTAACCAGCGGCAGGTACTTAGTCTTTTTTTCCAAATAGACTCCGACGATAAATATCACATATGCTCCGGTGAATACATATGCTAATAATATCCAGGGGACAATTTCTACACCTTCCCAGTAAATGGGTGGAAAGAATTGTTTCCCGAAGAACTTCATTCGTATAATATCTTCGATAAAAAACGATACCGTAAGGAAAATGGTCATTGCTCCCAGGATATAATAGGAGAAGACTTTAGCAAAAAGCGGTTTCGCATCGGGATCTTTCGAATGATTTAAAAAAAACGGCCGCCATGCATAGTCAAACATACCGACTATAAGCATCATAAAAATACCAAGGCGATAATTGAGCTGGTAAATCCCCAGTGTTGCATCGTTCGTCAGTGCTTTGACAATCGGCCTGTCGACTACTTGCATAGCGATTCCGGCAAGTCCGGCTGGAATATACGGAAGCCCGAATTTAAGAATCTCTTTATATAATTTTACAGGCAGATTAAATGTCAGTTGTCTTATAACCATTCCTAACAGCGCAAGAAATGTCATACAAGAAGCGAATAAGTTTGCAAGGAACACACCTTCCGCATGCATGCCGAAGCCGAGTATAAAAACAAGGTTGAAAATTAAATTAACTGTGATGTTAAATATCTTCAGTAAAGCAAAACGTTTCGCCTTCTGTTCCATACGCAAGGAAGCAAACGGAATTACAGATAACGCATCGAAACAAAGTATCCAACCGGCATACCGGATAAATTTATGTTGTAGCGGTTCAAAACCCAACAATAAAGCCAGTGAGAATGAATTTAAGTTGATTGCTAAAGCAAAGAAAAACGAAGTTACCAGAAGCGAAAGAAACGGAACGCTGAAATTCTGTTTTTTGTCGCCAATTTCCAGAGATGAAACGAACCGCATATACGCCGGTTCCATGCCGTAACAAAAGAAAACGTACGCAAATGCAATATAAGCATAGACATTGGAAATAACACCGTTTTCCGCAGGCAGTAGAACATTTGCATAGAATGGAACAATGAGAAAGTTAAGCAACCTGCCGACAACAGTACTCATACCGTAGATTGCAGTTTCTTTACCGAGTCGGAGAATTTTATCCAGCATGATTTCTGTTAACGATACGGTAGTTGTAAAATGTTTTTTGGAGAGTAACGATTAGAATCGAATATCGACATCAATCATGCCCTGCCGGATCGGACAACGCCGTCATTCCATTCTTTAGAACTTGCATGAAATATAACGGCGGCCGTGTCGGTTTTCCTGTCACCACATTCAGAAAACTATGGATAGTATAACCCTCTGCAAGCGGTTCTTTTTCACCATCTCGAAAAATTCTGTAATTAATCCTTAGCGTTGCTTTGGGCAATTCCGAGACAACAGCTTCAACAGAAAGCAAATCATCGTATAAAGCGGGAATACGATATTTCGCATATGCTTCTATAACCGGAAGAAGGACACCTCGCTTTTCAAGCTCCGAATACGGTAATCCAAGTGAACGAATGAGGGCTGCACGACTTACTTCAAAGTACTCGAGATACTTGCCATGGTATACAACTTTCATCTGATCCGTATCGGCATAGCGAACACGGATTTCTGTTTGATGACTTATCATCCGCCTTTTACTAAATACATTATTAATCTCAGTATTAACTTCTCTCAAATCTAATATCTAATCTTTTCTTATCATTCCTTCCATGCACCCATTTTTGAAAATTTTTCTACGCGAAGCTGGACTAACCGATCGGTCTTGATTTTCTTCAACGATTTCAATTCTTCCAATAATGCATCCTTAAGTGTTTGCGCCATCATTTGCGGATTCCGATGTGCGCCTCCCATTGGCTCCGGAATAATCCGGTCAATAATTCCTTGTTCAAGCAGATCAGGCGCAGTAAGTTTTAAGGCTTCTGCTGCTTGTTCTTTGTATTCCCAATTACGCCAGAGAATACTGGAACATGATTCCGGCGAGATTACAGAGTACCACGCGTTTTCGAACATTAGAATACGATCTCCGACTCCGATGCCCAAAGCGCCCCCGGAAGCTCCCTCCCCAATAATAACAATAATAATAGGTACAGGAAGATGCGACATTTCAAATAGATTGCGCGCAATTGCTTCTCCTTGTCCGCGCTCTTCGGCTCCAATGCCGGGATAAGCACCGGGTGTGTCGAGCAGACAAATAACCGGCCGCTGGAATTTTGCCGCCAGCTGCATTAACCGAAGTGCTTTCCGGTATCCCTCCGGATTCGGCATGCCAAAATTTCTATAGATGTTGGAACGCGTGTCTCTTCCCTTTTGATGTCCTACGATAAGTATTGTTTCCTTGTTTAGATTACAAAAACCCGCGACGATGGCTTTATCATCTCCAAATCGACGATCACCATGCAGTTCAATAAAGTTCTCTGTTATCATAGGGATATAATCTAATGTGTAAGGCCGATCCGGATGACGGGCCAATTGAACACGCTGCCAGCGGGTCAAATTACTATAAACATTCTCACGAAGCTGATCCACCTTATTTTCGAGTGTCGCGATTTCATCTGCGATATCAAGGTTGTCGGCATACTTTCGCATTTCGACAATCTTTTGTTCAAGCTCGATAATAGGCCGCTCAAAATCCAGTGTCACTTTTGCCATGGGCAATATCTCCTCATCATGCTCTTATTTTTCTCTTTTCTTTCCGCCAATCACGAAATCGCAGCCATGTTTTTATTAGAATTTCCAGATCAAGAAGAACACTTTGATTACGTGCATAATAAAGATAGTACTGATTAATTTCATCATCCGATAATGTACCATTTTGCTGAAGCTGCACTAATCCGCAGAGACCCGGTTTTCCAAGAAATAAAGATCCATTTGAAGCTTTTCCCTTCCTCAAATCATCGGTGGGCGGCCCAACAAAACTCATTTTTCCGTTGAAAACATACGGTAATCCATCGAGGAAGTTGTTCGATTTCCTTCTTTCATCTTTAGAAAACAACCGAAAGATAGGATAAACCGTTACCAAGAGCAATCCCGAAAGTACGAGATCAAATGCTCTTTTCGTAAAACGATGAAATGGTTTATCGATATTATAGGCAATCTGGACGAGTGGAAGATTTTCAAGACTGTCAACACTTGCTTTCCCAACAATTACTTCCATAGTTGTCGGAACAAGATGGAAAGCGACATCTTGCTCGCGGCTTCTGCCGATAACAGAGAGTATCTGTGTATAACTCAGTGCCCGTGGTGAAAAGATCACATCGCTGACTTTTTGTTTTTTTATTATTTTCCCCACATTATCGATGCTCCCAAGCACCTGTACACCATTAAGTATTTCACCAATCTGCTTGTGAGTGGTTCCCACAAATCCAATAATTTCATATCCTTCACCGACTCTCGTTCGCAATTTCTTTTGCAGCTCTATTGCATTTTTATCCGTTCCGACAACGAGCGTTCGTTTGCCAAATAATGTTCTTCTGCCGTGTGCTGTTGTTTTTCCAAGGAGACGGAAAATCAACCGCCATCCGGGAATAAGAATCAAAGCAAAAATTCCGGAAATCACAACGATCATTCTGCTGAATGCAAAATCCCTGAAGAAAGCTATGAGAGCTGAAACCAATATATACGCCAAAAACGTCGCAACAATTGAGCGTGATACGGACATACGGCGTTGAGTATATACTCCCGCAGCGTACAAGCATCCGATAATAATTATTGCCGGAACACTAAATACGATAGAATACGCATATGCCGGATAGTGCAGTACTCTACCCGTCCAAATTCCCTCTGCCACCAAAAGACTTATTGTAACCGACAGGAAATCAAAAACAGCGACTTTCAATGGCCGGAATATCGAATTCAAAAACGCAATAAAAGAGACGAAAGCAATCGACATCCGCAGAACTATTGAGAACAAAGAAGAAGAGCGGACATGCTTATCAACAAAAAGCTGCATTGCTTCATAAAAAGTATGAATTTCATCAATGCTGCTGCGCCGTGTACTCTCCCCTTTATAATGAATAATCTGCGTGGAATGTACATAGTATATCTGCCATCCCGCCTGATGAATACGGTAACACCAATCAAGATCCTCTCCGTACATAAAAAAACTCTCATCTAATCCGCCGACCTGTTTGAGAGTCTCTTTCCGTAGCATCATAAAAGAACCGCTAATAGCTTCAACTGGATTTGTCTCATCTATATTCAGGTATGTTAGATTGTACTTCCCGAAAAGCTTTGACTTTGGAAATAATTTACTGAGACCGAATATCTTCGTAAATGCAATCCAAGGGGTCGGAAAGCTTCGCCTGCATGCTAATTCAATACTGCCATCCGGATTAAGAATCTTGCATCCCGCAAGCCCGACTTTTGGATGATCTATCAAAAACTCAACCATAACGCGAATTGTATTTTCCTGCACGATTGTATCAGGATTGATCAAAAGAAGGAACTTCCCACGTGCCTGTTTAAGGGCAATATTATTAGCCTTAGCAAATCCCAGGTTAGATGCATTTAGAATGAGTTTAACACGCGGGAACTGCCGGTTCACCATTTCAGCGCTTCCGTCATCTGAGGCGTTATCCACAACAATAATTTCTGAACGGATCTCTTTTAAAGTTTTTTGAATCGATACAAGTGCCTGACGAAGAAAATCACGTACATTATAGTTAACGATGATAACAGAAACATCCAATACACTTGCTCGACGAGATGTTCTATTTTTTAGGTGCGCCTGTTTATGTGACCCGGCCATATGTTCAGCGGCTTTCTTTTGAGAAAAGGCTTCTAAACTTCAACCTCCATACCATCCATGCTGCCTCATAGATGATATGTTTCGACATTTTTGATACACCTGCACGCCGATCGACAAAAATGATGGGGACTTCACACACACGGAAACCTTTTTTCCAGGTTATGAATAATGTCTCAATTTGGAAACTGTAACCGTTGGATGTAATAGAATCAAGATCCAGGCTTTCTAAAACTGCCCGGCGATAACATTTAAAACCGGCTGTCGAATCCCGCACCGGTAAACCGGTCACAAATCGTGTATACATATTTGCGGTATAGCTTAAGATCAATCGACTCATAGGCCAGTTTACAACGTTCACACCTGAAATGTACCTCGAGCCGATGACAAGATCGTACTCTTCTGCCTTTTCCAGAAGTTTCAACAGCGATTTCGGATCATGCGAAAAATCGGCATCCATTTCAAAAGCAAAATCAAATTCATGGGAAAGAGCATATTTAAATCCGGCCACATACGCAGTCCCAAGCCCTAGCTTATTCGGTCTTTCAATAAGATGAACTCGTGGATTGTTTTCCTGCAATTCTTTAACCAAATTCGCCGTTCCATCCGGTGAATTATCGTCAACGACGAGCACATGGAATTCTTCGTCCTGAGCCAGTACCTCGGGAATAATTTTTGGAATATTATCCGCTTCATTATATGTCGGAATAATAACGAGTGAACGCTTCATAGAATCACCAAATTATATCTTCATTGCTTCTATTACTGATCGGACAATATATTTCTGCTGTTCTTCATCAAGTTCCGTATGCATCGGCAGCGAGATTACTTCATCCGATGCTTTTTCTGCAGCAGGAAATGTTCCTTTGGATTTTCCCACAGCATTATATGCTTCCTGCAAATGCAAAGGGATAGGATAGTATATGCCGTAAGGAATTTTCTTATCACTTAGAGCTTGAGACACCCTATCACGATTTTTTAATCGAATAGTGTACTGATGAAATACATGTTTCCCATCTGATGCCTCAAATGGGACAACGACACCTGAATCCTTAAATAAACGATTATACTCGGCAGCAGCCAGACGCCGCGCATCAATCCACCGGTCGAGGTATTGCAGCTTCACTCGAAGCAGAGCAGCTTGCAGGGCATCCAATCTGCTGTTAACACCGATAATTTCATGTTTATACCGTATACGCGAGCCGTGTACAACAATCATACGCAGTTTTTCTGCCAGCATGGCATCATTTGTCACTATCATACCGGCATCGCCGAATGCGCCAAGATTTTTACTGGGGAAGAAACTGATGCAGCCCATCGTACCGATACCGCCGACCTTTTTTCCTTTATAGTCTGCACCGATTGCCTGGCACATATCTTCTATTATTGGTATACCATGACGATTTGCCGCTTGCATCAATGGATCCATATCCGCAGGTTGTCCATACAGATGGACGGGAATGATTGCCTTCGTGTTCTTAGTGATCGCTGCTTCTATCTTTGATGGATTTAGATTATATGTTGCAGGATCAATATCAACATACACAGGTTTCGCACCCAATAAAACGATCATTTCAGTTGTTGCGGCAAATGTGAACGGCGTTGTTACTACCTCGTCTTCTCGACCTATACCAAGAGCCATCATTGCAACCATCAGCGCATCGGTCCCGGATGAACATCCAACGGCATATTTCACGTCTAAATATCGTGCTATTTCACTCTCAAATTCGGATACTTCTTTTCCGAGAATGTACTGACCTGATTCAATAACTCTCAGAGCTGCTTCATCAATCTCTTTTTTAATCTTTTTATACTGGCCTACAACATCGACCATTTGTATGGGTCTCATTAAATCACCTTTCGAAACGCACTTACTTAAATATCTCGGATTCGGTAGTATACGTACTTTCTAATTTAGCAAATATTTGCAAAGATTATTATTCTTTTCTCGGGTTCCATATATTATGCATTTGTCGAATTAATTCTGTTTTTCTTTATGTATGCCCTTTCCCTGCAATCATTACATATAAAGTGTTAAAAAGAATTTTAAGGTCCATTCGCCATGAGAGGTTTTCAATATAGAAAAGATCATACTTAATCTTTGCACGCACGTCTTCCATGTTCTCATCGTATTTATGTTTTATCTGCGCCCAACCGGTAATACCGGGCCTTACGCGATGACGATGATTATACAACGGTACTTCTTTTGTAATCTTATCCACAAAGAACGGGCGTTCGGGCCGCGGCCCCACCAGACTCATATCGCCGATAAGTACATTAAAAAATTGCGGAAGCTCATCGAAGTGCATCTTCCGAAGCAGCCGGCCGACTCGAGTAACACGCGGATCATTTTTCCCTGCCCATACAGGGCCGGTATGTTTTTCTGCATCTATTCGCATTGAACGAAATTTGAGAATCTTAAAATGCTTTCCGTACCTGCCGACCCGTGTCTGACGATACAGAACAGGTCCTCGAGTATCAATTTTGATAAGAAGAGGTATCATGATCCATAACGGAAGGCAAATGACAAGAATAAATAATGAAAATAGGAAATCCTGCGTCCGTTTAGCAACTTCTTCCCAGGGTTTCATCAATTGCGGACGTACTTCCATTAGCGGTAATCCATATAAAGAACTGATTCTCGCCTGTCCGCTTACAATATCGTATAGGTCGGGCATAATTTTCAAGCCGACATCAACAGAATCGCATTGACGCATGAGTTCCATTAGTTGAGGATGTTCCGTCGTATCAAGGCCGATTAGAACTTCATTTATTGAATGCTTTTTAATAAGATACGCTACATCCTGAATTGATCCCAAAACCGGGATTTTTTGACATGAGCTGCCCCTGTGCTTCTGTTGACTGTCGCTCCTGGATTTGACTTTCACAAATCCGACTACCTTATATCCGAGAGCAGGATATTTTAAAACCATATCGCATAATTTAAACGCTTTCTCTGACCAGCCTACAATCAGCGTATTGCGAAGGCCTACTCCTGCAAGCAGCAATTTGCGCTGAATAAACCGCTCCAAGAGCCTTCCGATAACTACCAGCGAAGTCAGTGCAATCCAATATCCAAGAATAAGCAAGCGCGATTGTACAATTGTTTCACTGGAAGTATCGTCCAGAAATATTATAAAAAACAGGACCAAAGAACCTACAACCGTGGATCGAATAATTGTCAGAATTTCATCAATTCGGGATTGTTCATACCACAAACGGTAGAGCCCAAACAAACTAAACCAGATGAGCCAATATACGCAAATAATTATCATTGGCAGGAGAAGTTCGGGCTCAATGCTGTATGGAATCCATCCGCTTCGTATACGGAAAGCATAATACGCCAGATATGCCAGATTGATAGTGAAAATATCTATCAGTATTGTTGCAATATGTTGACGACGGGAATTCATTTATATTTGTGATTAAATAAATCTGATTATGCCGCTCCTATCGGAGCTTTTTTATTCTTCTTTTCTATTTCTATAAATATGACGCCCCTTCGGGGCTGCAAATATTTTTATAGCTCCTCTAGGAGCGTAATATTCATAGATCATAATAACAATTTCTAAAGCTCCGTAGGAGCGTAATATTTATAGTCCATATCAACAATTTCCAAAGCTCAGTAGGAGCGTAATATTTATAGTCCATATCAACAATTTCCAAAGCTCCGTAGGAGCGTAATATTTATAACAAGGCAATAACTACGTATATAAGCCCCATCGGGGCGACATCAAAATTCCAAATAAACAACTCTCATTTTCTCTCGCATATTATGCCGCACCTAACGGAGCTTCTGACCTTCCCTTTTACCTATTTCTATAGATATTTCGTCCCTGCGGGACTTTCGATATATCATTTCCAAATATATTCCTTTAATAGCTCCTATAGGAGCGTAATATTTATAGTCCATATCAACAATTTCCAAAGCTCCGTAGGAGCGTAATATTTATAACAAAGCAATAACCGCAAATACAAGCCCCATAGGGGCGACATAAAGTCATAAACATCCCTATTGTTCTTGATTCAGTATTCATATTCTTCTATCGGATCAAGCACATATCTTTCATTATAATTAACATCAAATTCCTTTAAGAACGAGACATATTCTTCTCTAAACGATTCTTTTTTATGATGTTCTTTTTGATTGTTTATATATCCAATAACATTGTTTAATTGTGAATGTGAATAAGAAAATCCGCCAAAACCTTCCTGCCAATTGAATTTCCCACGGAACCATCTTCTTTCATTTATGAATCCCGAAGAATTTGCCTTTATATCTCTTATCAAATCTGAAAGTGCCTCTATCGGTTTCTTGCCAAAGAATATATGAATATGATCGGGCATACCATTAATTGCTAGAGATTTATGGCCTTTATTTTTTAGTATCCCACCAATATATCGATGTAACTCATCTTCATTCGCTTTATGAATTAGATTTTGACGCCCTTTTACTGCAAACACAGCATGGATATATATCTGCGTATATGTATTAGACAAAATTCCCTCTCTTTCGATGCAAGAATTCGCATCTTATAATTATGCCGCTCCTCATGGAGCTATTTTCTTTTTTTCCCATTTATCTATAAATATGACGCCCCTTCGGGGCTGCAAATATTATTTTTTCGGATTCTTTTAATAACTCTGTTAAGAGAATAATATTTCTAATTAATCTATAATTATTTCCAAAGCTCCGTAGGAGCGTAATATTTATAATAAGATAAAAATAATAAATTTTAAGCCCCGTAGGGGCGGCATTTCTTTAATGTTTCATTAATATATCCAAAATTCTATCAGATGTGCGGCCATCACCGTATGGATTCTGATGAATGTTAAATTTAACCTTTCCTTCGATGATATGTTGAACCGCTCTGCAAATTTTTTCTGTATTCGTGCCAACTAATTCTGAAAAACCCAAACGTACACTTTCCACGCGTTCCGTTACTTCGCGCATTACGATGCAATATTTATCGAAGGATGGCGATTCCTCCTGTATCCCGCCTGAATCTGTCAGCACAACCTCGCAATTCTTCAACAAAGTAAGAAGTTCAAGATATGGTACTGGAGGAATAAGTTTTACATTTGGAACACCATTTAGCAATTTATGAACCGGTTCCTTCACATTAGGATTCAAGTGAACCGGATAAATAAATTGGTGATTCGGGAAGCTTACTGCACATTTATTTATTGCTTTGCAGATATCATCAAATCCGCCACCGAAGCTTTCCCGCCTATGAGCAGTTATTAGCACAAACGGAGTTCGAACATCAGGATGTACTTTTTTTAGATCATCAAGCGGGTATTTCTTTTTTATTAATTCCAATGCATCGACCACGGTATTACCGACTATTGAAAGCGTACTTTCGGCAATTCCTTCTTTCCGCAAGTTTTCCCGCGAAAATTCTGTCGGGCAAAAATTATACGAAGATACTACGCTAATCAGCCTGCGGTTTGCTTCTTCAGGATATGGTGCATTAAGATTGAATGAACGCATGCCTGCTTCGATATGGGCGACGGAAATTTTCATATTAAAAGCTGCTAACGCCACCATAGCTGCCGTTGTTGTATCACCCTGCACTATAACAACATCAGGTTTCATATCATCAAAGATTCTCGGAATATTCTCAAATACCGACGCTGCTATACCGTTCAGCGTTTGATTAGGGCGCATAATTTCAAGATCGTCATCAAGTTTGATACCGAAGATTGAAAGCGCCTCCATCGCCATTGTTTTATGCTGACCGGTGAGGCAATATCTCACCTCAACTTCTTTTCGGTTCCGAGCAGCTAAAACAACCGGAGCTGTCTTAATAATTTCAGGGCGTGTACCGGCAATGACGAGGATTGTCTTCAACTTTTTTCCGGGGATATAGAATTTATTTTTGATTTAAAAACGCATTAACATATTCGACAAGGAATAATTTCAATTCTTCAGGTAAAGCATTTTATATATATCAAAACAAACTCAAATAATCTCTCGCACCATGAAGAATTCTATGAACATATACAACTTGATCTTCAAGAGCATAGAAGATCAAATAGTTTTGGACAACGAGGTAACGATAACCCAAACGCATTAATTCTTCTTCATTTGGAATTCTGCCAAGCCGTGGATTTTTCGAAAGAAGATTGAGATTCTTTTCTATCTTTGTTGCTAGCTCGGCTGCAGCCGACGGCCTATCTGCAGCAATGTAATTGACAATCTCAGAAAGGTCATCCTCTGCAACCCGCAAGAACCGAATCGTGTATTCAGGCCGCTTCATGTATACGCTTACGAAGTTCTTTCATTACTTGCGATAATGTCCGTCCTTTGTCACCGCTTGATTTCTGAGCTTGTGCTATAGCAAGCTTACTAAACAAGTCCAGTTTCAATTGGAGTTTACTATATTGAGTTATAGACATAACGACCATATCTCCCTCACCATTCTTTGTGATGAAAATTGGCTCATTTGATTGGTGCGCAAGATTTGAGATTTCATTTGCCTTATTTCTCAGATCTGAAATCGCTTTGATGATTGGCATTATTATTTTCTCCAATTATGTTATATCAATATTATATCATTTATATGAGAATAGCAAATTACCGTGCTTTGCAGACAATAGTAAAAACGATTTATCCCTGATATACAATGCTCCCGGCACAACCTCCTCATTTCTATTCCCATACGCCTCAATTGCCATAGTTTTATGCTGCCCTGTAAGGCAATACTTCACCTTGATATCTTTCCTATTTCGGGCTGCCAGAACAATCGGAGCTGTTTTAATAATTTCCGGTCGCGTACCGGCGATGACTAGGATGGTTTTCACTTTGATGATTTCCTATCGATACAAAGATAACCTACAATTTAAGACCATACTCAAGCACCTAAAATAATCTGAAAAATATTATCAAAACGACACTGAAGTGTATGTTCTTTTATAGCGCGATCATGCCCAGCTTGTCTTATCGATTCGCGCTCTTCATCATGAGCAAGATAATAGCGAATCTTATCGCCCAATTCACTTTTTGATTTAAACGTTTCAATTTCCTTGCCAGGAAGGAAATAATTTTCTATTCCATTCACATATTGAGTGAGAAGAAATCCTCCCGCCATAGGGATTTCAAAATTCCTTCCTTTTATTTGAGATTGGTGTCTATGAAGCATTGTTCTTAAGAATGAGAACATATCCGACAGATTTCTCACCCTGTATGTATCATCAGCTCGTCGTTTTAAAAAGATTTTTGCTATTTGCTTTGTATTTAACGCAATCGAACTTTCCGAAAAGTTTAAATTTATTTTACTTTTTGAAAACACTTTGATCATTTCTTCCTGGCTTAACCGGCCGTTAAGCCATCCCTTCCCCCAACACTCTACTTCGATATTGGATCGTTCGAATTCTTTAATAAATTTTTCGCGGTTTGAATGAACTTGACCAACGAATGTTACATCGTATTCTGATGGAACATTTAAATGTCTATAGAGAAAGTGATTTGCACCCCATTGTGAAAGAATTACATTAGTGTAACCAATTCTATGATATTTCTCAACAGAATCTCGATCTGTAGTAACAACCCAATGGAAAAGAGAAGCCCAGTGTCGAGAAAACTCTTCAAATCGCCAGTGGTCATCAGTGAACCAATTTACAATAACCGCATTACCTTGATCCCTAATTGTTTTAATTGTTTGTTTTTTTATCTCATCAGTAAATAATATGAAAAAGCATACGTCAGCCTTTACTCTATTCACCACATCAAGAAGTTGACGATTCATATCATTTCTTCCATATTTATGCATTACTTCGTCAAATGGAAATAATATTACATTAACATTCTCCATATGAAGAAGCGTATCGTAAAAGTTTACATATTCGTAGCTGTAACCTCGATGAGGATAACCATAATCGTATTTCAGACCAATAAATAGAACCCGGATCTTACGGTTGTTTATGGTTCGCTGGTTCATGTGTCTCGACTAAGCCTCCCGCGATATTTCAGAAAAAGATAGAAAATACCACAAAGATGCCGGAGAGAGAGCATTGAAAGATATTTCTTTTTTGTGATCCTTTGCTCATAATGAATAATACTTGTATAAGGATAATAATAGACCTTCCAGTCATTTCGATACATCCTTATACAAAAATCGACGTCTTCAGGGCCATAAAAGATCTTCTCATCCAGAAGTCCAACGGAATTCAGTGCATCTCGTCGTATCATCTGGCAGGCACCAATAACATAATCTACATCACGAATGTCATTTCGATCCCATTCCGTCATTTCATGTTTCTTAAGGACTTCACTTTTTTGAACCACTCTTAGAAAAGATAATCTTCTTAATATGAAGGCAAGCGGAGAAGGATAACAGCGGGCATTATGCTGCACTGTGCCGTCCGGGAAGATAAGCTTGCCTCCGCAGATCCCAGCATCTTGAGTACCATCCATAAATTCAATCATCTTCTTAAACGAGTTTTCTATCAGCAGCATATCTGCATCTAAGATTAGGATATAACGTCCATTTGCAAGAGGCAAAGCTTGATTGCGGGCGGGAGCAACACCACGGTTTTTCGAATTTAGTATTAATTTTGCATTCGGAAATTCAGACCGAATCATTTCCCGTGTTCCATCTTTTGAATTATTATCTACGATAATCAACTCATATGTAATTCCTTCTGTGTATCGAGCTATTGAGTAAAGAAGATCGCTCAACATCGATTTCATTCTCCAGGAGATGATTATTATTGAAAGATCTATCATAATTTGTAATTACTTTGGAATATAAACCTTCTCTGATTATTCTCGTCAATTAAGATTTCTTGGCCGGAATATTCCTTTAAGGTGTTTTAAGACGTATAGACCTTAATATGATTACTATCCAAGCTATGATGTAAACAAACCAAAGGAAACCTAAAAGGTTAATAAAAAAAGACATTCCCATGACAAACACGATAATGCTGTAAAATGCCACATATTCGATTGTTGGATCACGTCGAAGAGAATAATAGACAGAACCCACAAACAATCCAAGTGCCATTGGAATAAATGTTAAGCCAAACACGCCAAAATCGCGATAAAATGCCCAAAATAATGTATAAGTATTATAGCCGCTAAATAAAAAAGGAGTTTCATTTATGGAATAATATTCTTCAACCCAATGTTTCATTCCTGTTAAAGCCAAGACATAATTAAAAGTAAAATAGCCATAGGTATGTTGTTCAAGTTTGTTTACAGCATGAACAAAGTTTTCAATATTCATGACTATATACATATATGGCTCTGTGAAAATCGCATAACTAGAAGAATACTTCATTTGTGAAGTTTTATAGAGAGCTAATTGGATTATTTTTCCAGCACGTAATGTTGCCACAGTGTAGATTACCAGGATTCCTGTCGATATAAAAACTGCCATAGACTTAAAACTGATGGAACGTGATGTATAATAAAGGTAAGCAAACGATATAAAAGCAGTCATCATAAGTGCATATCGTTGAAGAAGAGATAGATATGTAATAATAGTTATGAAAGCGATTATCTTAATAATTAACTTTCGATTATTATTCTTCTTTGTAAATAAATGATATATAATAGAAAAAATTATCACTACAGAAACATTATGAATAAATAAGCCAATACCAAAGAAAGTAAATTCCGTACGAGTTGCCGATGGATTAAAACTAAATAATGGAATTTGCCCTTTGATACTATAAACCGCGATAAATCCAATCAAGTATATAATAAAAGAAAATATTGTGAGGTAGAATAGTCTTTTATCGTTAATCTTCTGTTCTCTCACCTTTTGTCGTATTTCATAAATCGGAAGAAGTCGAGCCCCCATATTGAAGACATAAGTAAAATAGAGACCAATAAGAAATGAGATCGGTCCCATTAAAGCACTAATCCATTGTATAAACGTCCATTCGAATTGAAGTCTACTAAGTTTAAGGTTCGCTAATCCGAAAACTAGACTCCACGTAATTCCAAATACTCGTGCCGGAGATAATACATCTGTATTTTTCCTAAGCATCGAATAACAAATTAAAAATGCAATTAGAAAAAAGAATATTGAGATCCAGTTCATATTATTAAAATCTGATTGTTCATTTTTGCAATATATTACTATAAATCTTCATATGTTCTTGTGCAACATTGTCATAAGAATACATAGACAAATCTCCATAGTTCAAATTTGCGGCGACCTTTGAATGATTTTTATCTATATGAGATAAAGTTTCAAGGAGCGTTTCGTTTTTATCTAAATCAAAAATAAAACATTGCTTATTATGTCGACTGTTAAGTTCCAAGCTTGGCGGAATATTTGAGATTATAATTGGCACCTTCTGACTCATTGCCTCTATGATAGGTATTCCAAATCCCTCATAAATTGAAGGGAATATGAATGCTTTACAATATTTATATAATGTAACCAGTTGTTCGTCGTTCAATCGGCCCAAATGGACTATGTTCTGTTTTTCAGATAGAAGATGCTCGAATTTTTCATATCCAATTCCAATTTTTCCTACCAAAACCAATTTTGTGTTCGGAGAAATTAGAGATTTTTTGCGCGCAGATATAAATTGCGAAAGAAAAAATGGCAGATTCTTCCTTTTTTCCAAGTTACCTATGAATAAGAAATATGAATATGGTTCTATATTCAATTGACTAATATCTTTTAAGGTTGGCTTGAAATTCATAAAGATAGACCGAATACCATTATAGCATACGAATACTCGGCCTGTATCCATTTTGGGGAAATAATTCAAAAGATCTTCTTTAATTACATCCGATACTGTTATCACAGCATCTGCTCGCCTAACAGTATTCTGAAGCATGCTTCGGAAGTACATATTGTACCATCCCTGGTACACATCAGGACATCTTAACCCTCCAAGATCATGCACCGTTGCGACTCTTTTTGTCTTTCCAGATAACCGTGGAATATAATAATTTTGATAATGTATAAGGTCGTATGTATTTTTTATCGACTCAATATTTGCTAAACCAATGTAAACAACCCTTTTAATAATACGCGGGAAAAATCGGAGTTTACTATAATCAGTGATATTACAATCTATTATTTTTTTCAAGTGGATATTAAGATACATGCTTTGATATCCAATACCCCCTAACTGCTGTACTGTTGAAAGACCATCATCGATAAGAACCTTCATGAAAATATCTCCCTTGTATCCTTTCTTATCCTATTGTTTTGCGATACTGTTGATAATAACCGAATAAATCTCCACATGTTGTTTTGCAATATTTGAATAATGATATCTTGATAGATCTCCATAATTTATCCGGGAACGCATTGATTGCCAATTTTTATCAACCATTTGAAGTAATCGAGTTAACTCTTCGGCATCTCCTAAATTAAACTGTAGCATTTGATTATTATGATTTTTATTTAACTCTATACTTGATGGAATATTTGAAATGATTATGGGTGCACCCTGATTCATTGCTTCAACGATCGGCATACCAAATCCTTCATAGATAGACGGAAAAACAAAGGCTTTACTAAATCGATATAATGCAGTAATTTGTTCATCGGATAAATATCCTACTTCTCTAATTCCCATATCCTTAAGAATGAGTGGCTTAATTTTTGCGTAACCCCAAGCATGTTTGCCAACTAGAACCAGTTCTGTCGTTTTATCAATTATCCGGTTTTTCTTAGCTTCAATAAATACATTTAATAAGAATTCAAGATTCTTTCTTTTCGTAAGATCGCCCACAAATAAAAAATATGAAAATGGTATAATATTCAATTGATGGACATATTCTTCTTTAGGTCTGCACATGATAAGTTCTTCACGCAACCCCGGCGGGCACACAAAAATATTATTTTTATTTAACTCAGGAAATGTTTCTAATAATTCATCTGCAACCGAATGTGAAATCGTTATTATACCATCTGCCCGTATTATAGCATTCTTCAGAGCAATTTGATTGTAATGTCTCCATGCAAGTGAAATCGTCTCCTTATAGTGTAAAATGCTAAGGTCATAAATGGTTAGTATGTGTTTGTTGCGATTATGAAAAGCAGGCACATAATTAGCCAAGTGATGAATTAAATCATAATTGCGATAAAAAAATGGGACGTTACAAGTTGCAATATATGCCCACTTCCTGAAATAACGTGGAATTCTACGTAAAAGTCTATATTCAGTAATTGTACAATCACTAAAACCTTTTAAATGATGAGATAGGTTAACCATATGATAGCCAATGCCACTCATCTTGCCATAACCCGTTAATCCTTCATCTATAAGGACTTTAATCAATTTTTTTACCTTGCTTTTTCAGACAAGCTAACTGATATAAATATTACTATTCTCATCCATCAAGAGACAAACACTTTTTTCAATATCCTATCATTCTCTTAAACTATCTTTCATAGACTATTAAAATCGAATCTCTAAAAGATGGCAAAAGATTTTTAAATATCACTTTTAATATTTTGTTATTGTTATAAAAATTCACATGTTTTTGGTTTTTTACTTTGAGCTTGCACCTAGTTCCTATCTCTCTTAATTCCTTAAGTGTATATTCCCTATAATGTCCGGGATTCTGTGATAACAATCGAATTTTTTCAAATGGATTTCTTCCAAACAATAATTTCAAACGCTTGGATATTGTTACCGCATTGGGAGTCGTTAACAACAAAATCCCTTCCGGCGCAAGTAAATTACTGAGAAAAAGGATCGAGTATTCAGGCGCAATCGCTAGATGTTCTATTGTTTCTGCATAAATGATTAGATCATAAGATTTTTCTACATTTGGCCAACGATCAAGATCTTTCGATTCATTTAGATCAAATTCAATATGTTTAATTCTACATTCATCTAACTCAATACTTCTATGTCCGCCAATATCTACTAAATTACCAAATCCGATACTCCAGACATTTTCATACTCATCTGAAAGGAGTTTCGTGAAATAAGACCGCCCCACATCGAGAATTTTTGACTTTCTATTAGGCACTAACTTCTTACAGATTGAGATAGTTTTTTCAAATCTTTCTTTATGATCCTTAAAATATTGAATCCGTGACTCATCACTAGATGTATATTTCCATTCTTGTTCCCGTAGACTACAAATAGTCTCTCTTGACGATTTCATAATTTCGTGTTCCATCAATAATCACCTTCGGTATATTATAATTCTGAATCTCGCCAGGTAATTAATTTCATTCGCTCAACTCTATTGAAACCTGTGAATAGTATTGTCAGAAATATTATCACAAAGGAAAAAGGTATTGAAAGCCAAACATTTAATAATCTGCCATTCCAAAACAGTAGGCCCAAGACGCAAGCGACTATAAATGGAATATATTGTGAAGTCTTTAAGAACCACATTTCTCTAAACGTTCGACTATAAAATAAATATCCAATTCCTACAAATAGGTTAGTAATTAGGGCGATGATTGATGCACCATGTATGCCATATACTGGTATTGTTAAAATATTCGCGGTGAAATTGAAAATTGTGGCTATTATAACAACTATCAATCTATTTAATTGACAATGTGAAGAAGTCAATATTAATCCACCTGCCTCTGAATAATATCTTACTGCAATTACACAGCCAAATATTCTCATTATTGGCACTGCAGCGTCATATCTATTCACTCCATAGATCAGATTAATCATATCTGTTGGAAATACTATCATAAAAAAAGATATGAAAGTACCAACAAGCACCAAATATCTATGTGAATATTTGGCTAACCTATACCATTTGGCATTGTCGTTACTGAAATATTGTGTTAAAGAAGGCAATATCGAATAAACTAATATATCGGATAGTAGAAGTCCTAATGAAGCAATTTTAATAACAGATTGGTACAATCCAACCTGATAATCATTTTGTAGAACAGAGATTAATATTGTGTCAATAGAAAAAAGAATGGTGCCAAATATTCCATAAAGCCCAAAAATGTTGATCCTTAAAAATTCTTGTTTGCTTACAATTGAAAAATGAAATGTGTCCCAATTAAATTTATTTCTTGTACTAATTACGGCAATAACAGCGCCAAGCAATCTAGTGCCAATAAAGATCGTAGCAATAATCAATATTGATACATGTAAAAGACCAAAGACAATCACAGTAACCAATAAAAAGGCATTCATGATGAATGATATTTTTGTCTCTTGATAAAATTCCTCATAGCTTCTGAAAAGATAGAAAAAGAAATTGATCAATGACGAAAACAATACATTCATACTAAATAAGTACATCAATGTTCTTGTTGTATTGCTCACCGGTTCAACACTTGTAACAACTATCATTAATGCCGTCGCAAATGTAGCAAGCAATATTTTCATGGAAAAAAATCTATGTATAATTTGTTGCGCTTTATTCTTATTGTGTGCTATTTCCGTTACCAACAAAGTATCAAAACCATAATCAGCTAACAGAAGAAACATTATTGAAAGTGTATGAGCTGCGGTGAATTGGCCGAATGCTTCCGCTCCGTAAAGACGGGCGATGCCAATAAAAACGAAAAAATTCGCGAATAGCCTAATAAAATGAGTCAATAGCGAAAAAAGCGAATTCCTGCGAATGCTGCTTGCAAGACTCATCTCTAAGATCTCGAATTACGTTTTATGCGGAGCCCAAACCAATCGGATCGAATAGCATTTATAAAAGCATTGAACCGATCAGGATAGAGAGTTTGAAGTCGTAGCATTCCAACAAATGAAAAAACAAGAAATAGAGCAACACCGGTAGAAATGATAAATGAAAGCAAAGCATATAATGTTACTTTTGGTTTCGCTTTCCGTTCAGCGGGCCCGGCTTTGTCAAGAACGAGAACAGATGGAGTCTGCCGCCTCTCTTCTACCTTTGCCTGTTCATAGAGCGGTGTGATGAATTGAAGTATTTTGTATTGAATTTCAACTTCTCTAAATCTTCGTACATATTCGCCGCCAAGATCTGCTATTTTACTAAATGGTACAAAAACATTCATTTCTTTCCTGGAAAAATTTACTCCGCTATTCATTTGTGAAAGTTTATTCCGGAATTCATCGATTTCGATCTGTGTCGCTATTACAGCCGGATTATCAGCAGATTGAGTCCTGCGAAGCACGTTTGCCTGAACCTCTTTTATAACAAGCTGCCCTGTTATCTCCGCTGCTGCTTTAATGGATGCTTCTGTCTGTTCGGGCATTGCGATAACACCATACTTTTTTTGAAATGCTTTTAAGGAATCTTCGGCTGCAGCAAGATCGGATAAATTCTTTTTATAACGTTCTTCTATAAACTGCCGATTGCCATGTGCATTTTGCACCTGCAATTCCGTGTTTTTTATATTCAACATTTCTACAAAATAATTTGCCATATCGGCAGCCCTCTGCGGGTCTTTATCATATACGGTAATAGTGAGATTTCCCTCATCCTCCGCTTTGAATTCGACATTACTAAGCAACTCCTTGACAGTATTTTCACCTGGATAAGTAGTGATATCGTAAACATGAACTAAATCGAATTTCTTAATGACAGCGTCCAATACCGTACTACTTTTTAGAATTGCTAGATATCTATCCATCTCTGGATTTGATCCTAACGAAGCCAGTGTTTTGGCCGAAGAGAAAGATTTAGCAAAAGATGAAATTCCCTCCAATCCTCCTAATAAATCAGCTTTCTCGGCAGGAAAAACCGAAGCGGTCGATTTGTACCATTTTGGGAGAAACAAGGTTACAATAATCGTTATAACCGTGCATAATAAGATAAATCGTGATATGAATTTCCTATACTTCGTTATAACGGAAAGAAATTCTATTATGCTGCTTGCAGGTGTCTGAGTGTCTAATTTCGATTCGTCAATATCTTCTGCTTTTTTATTAATCATACTTGTTCCAAGCATTTATTGGTTATTACTTAATTACTTATTTAAATATTGCAATTGTATAAAAACTAAAATTATACTTACAGCTGCACTGACGATTGCAGCTGCCTGACTGCCTACAGTCATATAATAACCAAACGACCTATCTGGAGTCTTAGGAACCCAAATATAATCGCCTTCTTCCACTTTTGTCTCCGAAGGCGACAGCCACTGCCTCGATCCGCGCTTAATAATCATTACATCACCACTGCGTGCATGATCAGTAAATCCACCGGCTTTTTTAACATAATACTCCACTCCCTCTCCATCAACAAATGCAACGTTTCCTGGAACAGCTACTTGGCCATACACATACACCGTTTTCAAGACGGAAGGAACAACAATAACATCTCCTGTTTGTAATATTATATCCTGACTTGCATCAAGATCATTGAGAAGTTTTTCAAAATCTACACTGACTACTCCCCGGTTCAATCTAACTTCATTTTCTATTATGAAATTTGTAGTATCCTCAACCGATGTGTTGCCCCGCATGCTCATCATTAGTTCCATCCGTAGGTCTTTAGGGGCAATTTCATTCCGATATATAGACGCTGATTTTAACGATGCATTTTTCGTGACTCCGCCGGCTTTTTGAACTATCGTAGATAATCTTGTTTGATCTCTTGTAATCGGATACACTCCCGGAAAACGCACTTCTCCTGAAATCGTAACGTGATAATCTTCACGCCGGTCTTCCCGCTCCGGAATTACAATCCTATCTCCCGGTTGAAGAGTAATATCCTTCTCGGAAAAATTTTGCAGTTCTGTCCAGTTTACGGTTTGTTCCTTCAAAGAAATATTATCCTCGGCATAGCGGTAAAGCACTATGCTGTCAGTTACAGCCCTTGGAGTAAAACCATACGCTAATTGAACTGCATCGGCAATACGATCACCCTCCGAATATTCAATCTGCCCGGGGACATTTACACCGCCATAAACGGCAATAAGATCTTTCTTTTTGTCAAATCTCGGTACAAAAATTATGTCTCCGTCAAAAAGGAATGGATTCCATCGTTCTTCTTTTGTTACAAAATATTTCGGAATATCAACCTTTATTACCTCTCCCGTTCTTCTATAAAGTAGGACATTTCTTCTGGGCCTTTCATTTTCTTTAACATCCCGAATATATACGTCATCCGGTTTAAATTTATCTAGCTTGCGTTCAATAATCTCGGATTTGCTCAATTGATCAATTCTATCCTGCTTCATCAACTGATCGTACAATTCGGCCATTTGAATAGCTCTATCTACTCTATCTGATGAATTAAAAATGTACGAGCCGGGATTTTTTACTGCACCGGTTACAGAAACCGTAATCTTCCGTGCCTGCAATAATTGCGTCTGATCAGTCTGAAACATTTTTGACGGATCATACGACATAGTTGATTTCAAGGCATCCGTTGTCTGCGCCATCAATGGCAGAACGGTTATATAAACTAAAAATATCGTTAGGCCCCATTTAATGAATGTCTTCATATATTCTCTCGTTAATATTGTAACACCTAATTGTGAACAGAATATTTTATTTCTACAAATATTTTGTCCTTACGGGACTTACTATTTTAACACAAAGTCACTTTGCCTCTTTGTTTATTTCTCATCTACTCAACTACTCATATACTCATCGGCTTTCTTTTACTTCTTTCTTACCACCGTATAAAAGTCTATAGTATTCTTTATATTCTCCGTCTATAATCCTTTTCCACCAGGTTTGATTATCTAAGTACCATTTGAACGTTTCAGTAATGCCTTGCTCAAACGTATATAAAGGTTTCCATCCGAGCTCATGCTGAATTTTACTCGAATCAATTGCATATCTCCGGTCGTGACCCGGACGATCTTCTACGTAAGAAATCAATGATTCAAATTTTCCAAGAATCTTCAAAATAAGCTTCACAATTTCTATATTCGTCTTTTCATTATTTCCGCCAATGTTGTATACTTCACCGATTCGGCCTCGGTGAAGTACTTCATCAAGTGCAGAACAATGATCTTTTACATGAAGCCAATCCCTCACATTCATGCCATCCCCGTAAACGGGCAACGGTTTATCGTTCATTGCATTGGCAATCATTAGCGGGATTAACTTTTCCGGAAACTGATACGGCCCGTAGTTATTCGAGCAGCGAGTCACTACAATGGGCAAACCAAACGTATGTTGATATGCCAGCGCAAACATATCGGCAGAAGCTTTGCTGGCTGAATAAGGACTATTCGGATGCAGAGGAGTCTCTTCAGTGAAAAATCCTGTCGATCCGAGTGATCCATAAACCTCATCAGTAGATACTTGCAGGAACCGCTTGATCTTTAATTCTTTCGCCGCCTCAAGTAATACGTTTGTACCTACGATATTTGTCTGCACAAACTCCGCCGCACCAAGAATGCTGCGATCAACATGTGATTCCGCCGCAAAATTGATAATCGCGTCAACCTCGTATCGCACTATACAAAGTTGAATCCGCGTTTTATCACAAATATCCCCTTTCTCAAATGCATACCGAGGATCTTTATCTATGCCAGTCAAGTTTTCTAAATTGCCTGCGTATGTAAGTTTGTCAAGATTGATGACGCGGTATTCGGGATATTTATTTAAAATATACCGGATAAAATTACTTCCGATAAAACCCGCGCCGCCTGTCACCAGTAAATTCATGAATCTTTATTCCGTTACGTTCTCTTGAGATATTTTTTTAACCAATCAAATATTCAACATATTCGATTCGAACTTTTTCCACCACCCCTTTATCCCCTCCTCGCTGAGGAGGGGACACGGGGAGGAGTTATTTCCTATTTCTGCTTCAAATAGAATCATGATGAAATCATTTAAACGCTATAATATTAACGATCCATTCTTAAAAAACTCGTTGTGCAATCTTAGTCTAATTGATATGATGAATCCGGATCGTTTTCATGCCTGATTTCATCAACTATTTCTTTACGTCCATTGCCGGCATATAGCTTATTGGGTAAATTGACAACCCAACCCTGAATTCGACCAATGTTACGATAGGCATGGACAATCCCGGCCGGGACAAGAATAGCTTGAGGTTTTTGTTCGCCTGCATCGAATACCATTTTATTACCGAATGTCGGAGATTTTTCCCGTGCATCCCATAAATACAATCGAAACATAGATGGCCCGATAAAACAGAATAAATCCGCCTGGTCTTTATGTTCATGAGGCCCGCGAGCTATTCCAGGTTCTGTCTGCGAAATATAGGACATGGACGGCAAAAATTCCTCAGCTATTTCATCACTCCGGAATAACTCCATCAACCATCCGCGCTGATCATGATATTTCTTTAAATCGCGGATGATAACATCATGTATAATGCCATTCTTGAAATTCATCATAGCCTTTAAGAAAATAAATTTACAAAAGAATGAGTGCAATTCAAAACATGTAATATCAAAGTATATTCCTCAGTACAATTTTATTAGTGAGGTATTGAAAAACATCTTACTAATCTAAATACGCACTTATTCTGTGGCTAAAGCCAGTTCTCTTCTTTTGTTTAATTCATCCACGACGTAAACGTTATAGTAATTAATTATTTTATAAAAAAAATTACAGACAGAACTTTTCAGAAAAAAATCTGAATTTTTAAGAACTAACAGCAGTAAAAACAAACGCAGTATCAATGGTGGGAGCGGATAACCTTTTATTTTGTTATTGTTGTTAAAAAATTATCAAAAAAATCAGCGAATGTCAACGCCTTCTTTTACATCCGCTCGGGAGAAGATATACCCAGGATTTTACATCCGTTTGCCAGCACGGTTTTTGCCGCCAAACACAGCGCCAAACGCGCTTTTGCGAGCTTGATTTCCGGAATAACAACACGATGCTCATGATAGAATTTATGGAATGCCGTTGCAACATCATGCAAATATGTGGTCAACCTGTGCGGCTCAAAACCTAATGCACATAGCTCAACTGTTTCAGGGAAATCAAGAAGCAGTTTCACAAGTGTAACTTCTGCCGGGCCTTTCAACAAATTGTATTCTATGGCGTCAAAGGAATCAATTGTACCGAATGTTCCCTGCCCTTCTGCAAAGCGAAGGATGCTGGCAATACGTGCATGAGCATACTGAAGGTAATAGACCGGATTTTTTTCCGACTGCTCTTTTGCAAGGTTGAGATCGAATTCCAGATGACTTGATGTGGATCGCATTAAGAAAAAGAACCTAACGGCATCCGAACCTACTTCATCAATCAACTCATCGAGCGTGACAAAATTAGCAAGTCGTTTAGACATTTTTACCTGTTCACCATCGCGCATCAATGTTACAAATTGGTGAATAACAACTTTAACTTTTTTAGGATCATAACCGAGGGCTTTCACTCCGGCTAGAACATCAGGTATTGTGGCAATGTGGTCTGCACCGAAAACATCAACAATCAGGTCGAATCCGCGTTTAAATTTTTCCCGATGATAAGCAATATCCGGCAGGCGGTAGGTCGGCTCGCCTGTTGACTTGACAATAACGCGATCCTGGTCAAGTCCTAATGCAGTTGTCTTAAGCCAGACGGCTCCATCTAAATCATATACAAGTTCTTTAACGCGTAGTTCTTGAATTACTTCCTGAATTTTTCCGCTGCTGTAAAGCGAATCTTCGTTAAAAAACACGTCGTGCACAACACCTATCCTTGCAAGCACTTTTTTAATAGCTTCAAACAATGCTCCTTCAGCGAATTCTTTGCATACTGAAAGCGCTTCTTCCTGCGGTAAAGAGACAATGGAATCCCCGCGTTCTTTTTTTAGATTCTCTGCAATATCCCGAATATAATCGCCCTGATATCCATCTTCAGGGAACGGGAATGTTTGATCAAAAAGCTGCCGGTATCTTGCATACGTCGATTCTGCAAGCATGCGCATCTGTCTGCCCGCATTGTTATAATAATACTCGCGGGTAACATCATACCCTATCCATTCGAGAAGGTTAGCAATCGTATCTCCGACAGCTGCTTGACGGCCGTGACCGACACTAAGAGGGCCTGTTGGATTAGCACTGACATATTCTACCTGTGTCCTTTTTCCTGCGCCGGTATTAGTTCTCCCGAATTCCGCCTGGTTTTGCAGTATGGAACCGATCTGTGCAGTAAAAAATTCTTCTGTGAATCGAAAATTAATGAATCCAGGCCCGGCAACTTCAACCTTTGAAACGTATTTCGGATCCAAATCTAACTTACCGGTAATTTCCTGAGCGATTGCGCGTGGATTCTTTTTAACAGATTTTGTCAGCAGCATAGCGACATTCGTTGTCAGGTCGCCATGGGCTTCATCCTTCGGTTTTTCGAACGTTAGTTTTACCAGCCCCTCATACGAAAGAGAATGAAGAGCTTCAGCTACTTTTTTTGAGAGATACTTCTTCATTCTCTTTCAATTTTCTTTTTCTTTAATGTTCGCGCTGTTGTCCGACGTTTTTTTGCCGCAGCGGCAGGCGCTGCCAATTTGTCTCTCACTTCCGTTCTCTTCGCATCGCCCCACAGCCGTTCGAGGTTATAAAACAATCTATCTTCTTTATAGAAAATGTGCGCCACAACGTCAACATAATCCAATACAATCCATTTTAAAGCTTGATATCCTTCATAGTGCCACACACGCTCGTTGGATTCTTCCATTCCTTCGCGCACCGCATCGGCAACGGCTTTTACCTGCGTGTCGGAATCTGTCGAGCAAATCACAAAATAATCTGCAGCACTTGTGAGTTTTTTTAAATCTAAGATCACAACATTATGCGCCTTTTTGGAAATCATCAGACCGGCAATTCGTTTTGCGAGTGTTCGTGCTATCAACGTTTACTCCTTTCATTGAGCGCTTGAAACACCTTTAATTTAGAAAAATCTTTTCCAATAACGACCGTCACATCAAGATATAGATTGCGGTTAATTTTCTGAAATACTTTATCCGTAGCAATACCCAGAGTCTCTGCAAGTTTTCGAGCAACTTCGAGATTTCCGGAACGGTCAATTACGTAGGTGCGTTCGACTATTCCATCATTGTTTCTTTTCATCTCCACGACATCATATCCCTTTGAACGCAAAATATTTGTTACGTACTGGGCAACCTTCCTGCTTCCTGCGCCATCCAATACCTCTATCTCGAGTTCCTCGTTTGCCGATAAAGGCAACTTTTCATCATTAATGTTTTGACTTGAAAAGTTACGATGTGCAAGAATATATACAGTAATAACGAGTGCTGATACAAGTACAGCGTACGCACATTTCAATAATTTATTAGAACGTACAGGGCGGGTTCGAGATTTATAAACATGTTCTCGTGCTATATCCGCAGTATCAGTTTGGACGGCAGTGTGGGTAGGCTTTGTTTGTTTCATTCCTGCCTGACAAAAAAAGAGCCGAGTAAGCTGACAGGTAATGCCTTAGCTCGACCCGGCCTTGATATACAAATTTGTTTTATATCGATATTCAGCGACTCTCCTCCTCATCGATTCGATCAAATACCGATGAAAAACCAAACCTGTCATAACTATTTAACCAATACATCGCAGGTAATTGTCGAAACTGAACTTGAAGCAGCAAATCGTTACTTGGCCGATAATTTAATTCGGCCCGGGAAAGATACACACCGGAGATGTTTTTGGCAAAGTTGCCGCCAAGATTGTTATACGGTGAATGCACCAAACTGATATCGAATAGAACCGAAAGCGGATTTGAAATCTGATATGCGAGACTGCTCGTCAGCGTACCAAGTGAAAAACCCTTCCCTCCGGATGTTGTATAACTGAGCGTATAGTTGTTTCTGACCGTCAATCGGCTTGGATCAAACCAACCGAAAAGCAATCCGCCGCCATCCTGCCGAATTATTGATTCGATCGCGGAAGATCTCGCTTCGGGTTGAGATCTGAATTGACCTGCAGCTGTAAAATTAACTAATGCTAAAACCAACATTGTTTTTATCAGGATTTTCATATCCACACCTTCTTATATGAAATAATGATACTCAAATCTGAAATGATTGTCAAGATTGCATCTCCATTACTTAAGACGAGATTCATCAATAAAGTGTTCCTATTAAACATTTGCCTGCAACATATACATTATTATTTGAGTTCTTTTGTTTTCAGACCACCTTTACGTATATTTTCATACAATCTATCGTATTTCAATGATAGTTAAGAGTAATAAGAAGTAATTGAGTACTTCATGGTAAAAATTGAGCGGGTTTATTTGATCGATGCAATGGCGCTGGCATACCGTGCCTATTTCGCATTCATACGCCAGCCGTTGATGAATTCGAAAGGCGAGAATACCAGCGCGATCTTTGGATTTGTCACGTTTTTAAATCGTATCCTCTCACAGGAATTTCCCGATCATATTGCCGTCGTATTTGACACGGGCAAACCTACGTTCCGGCACAAAGAGTACAAAGAATACAAAGCTACACGTCAGAAAATGCCCGAAGATATGATTACACAAATTCCGGTTCTAAAAGAAGTCGTGCGTGCTTACAATATCCCTGTCGTTGAGATGGACGGTTTTGAAGCCGATGATGTAATAGGCACACTTGCAAAGCAAGCAGAACAAGAAAAAGCTCTCACATTCCTCATCACGCCTGACAAGGATTTTATGCAGCTTGTCTCCGATACGATAAAAATCTACAAACCGGGCAAGCAGGGGTCCGATATAGAAATTATTGACATGGAAGGCGTGAGACAGAAATTCGGCGTAACTCCGGATAAAGTCGTAGATGTTCTCGGCTTAACCGGCGATGCCTCCGATAATATACCCGGTGTGCCGGGCGTCGGCGAAAAAACCGCAATTCCACTTATACAAAAGTACGGCAGTATCGAAGAACTGTATCGCCGCCTCGACGAGATTCCTCAAAAGGGATTACGCTCTAAATTAGAATCGAATAAAGAACTGGCAATTCTTTCCAAAAAACTTGTTACAATCGATGTTAATGTACCGCTTGCCATCGACTTCCATTCTCTCAAAGCGGAGAAGCGAAACACTGCAAGGTTATTGGAGCTTTTTGAAACTCTTGATTTTCGTTCGCTCGCGAGTAAACTTCGGGCAGATACCCGGGATATAGAAACAATTTCCGAAACCGATATCGAGTTTACACCTCCGGAACCTTACTCTGATATTACCAAAGACAAACATATCTACCGGCTCATTACAACAGAAAAAGAACTGATCGCTCTATATGACAGGCTGAAGACAGCGAAGGAATTTGTCTTTGATACTGAAACAACTTCGACCGATCCATTGAATGCCGAGCTTGTCGGAATTTCATTTGCTCTTAAGCCGCATGAAGCGTTCTATATTGCGATCGCAGGAAAAAATAGTCAGGCACAGGACGGTCTATTTGGAAATACCGGCGAAGAATCGAACTCGTCAGCCGGTTTGCCGTTGAAACTTGTCTGTAATAAACTCAAATCGATTCTGGAAGATAATAACATCAGGAAAATCGGGCATAATATTAAATACGATATACTGGTGTTATCGAATTATGGCATTAATGTCGAAGGCGCTCTCTTTGATTCTATGATCGCCAGCTATGTAATACGTGCGGACGGCAAACACAGCTTGGATAACGCGGCTGCAGAATATCTTAATTACACAACCGTCTCATATTCAGATTTAACAGGTACAGGCAAAGAGCAGAAACACATCCGCAATGTTCCCCTGCAATCCCTTTCGGATTATTCCTGCGAGGATTCAGATATTACATATCGCCTTTACGTAACATTTCAGAAAAAACTTATTGAGCTCGAGATGACCGAGCTTTGTGAAAAAGTGGAATTTCCTTTGGTATCGGTTCTATCGCGAATGGAGCATGCCGGAGTCTCTATCGATATCGACCATCTCTCGAACATGTCGGCAGAACTTGAGAAACAGCTCGAAAAGCTTACAAAAGAAATTCATCAAGCAGCCGGTGTAACGTTCAATATTAACTCCACACAGCAGCTTGCTGAAATTCTGTTCAATAAACTCAAACTGAAATCGGTACGTAAAACGAAAACCGGCTTTTCAACGGATGTCGCTGTTCTTGAGACATTGAAAGGCTCGCATCCTATCATTGAAATGCTTCTCGACTTCCGGCAATCTACAAAGTTGAAATCGACATATATCGACGCACTTCCAAAACTTATTAATCCGAGAACCGGACGTGTCCACACATCCTTTAACCAAGCTATTACCACTACCGGACGGCTATCCAGCAATGACCCGAATATTCAGAATATTCCGATCCGGACTGAAATCGGTAGATCGATTCGGAAAGCGTTCATTCCGGGCGATACAGAATCGATTATTCTTTCTGCCGACTATTCTCAGATCGAACTCCGTGTAATGGCACACATTTCCGGAGATGAAGGATTAACACAGGCATTCAAAAATCATGAAGATATTCATGCAACAACGGCGGCAAAAGTATTCGGCGTCGGCGTAAATGATGTAACAAGAGATATGAGGCGGAAGGCAAAAGAAATTAATTTCGGAATAATGTACGGCATCGGTGCTTACGGCCTCGCCAACCGGTTGGAAATCAGCCAGAACGAGGGGAAGGAAATAATCGTGCGCTATTTCACCCGTTTCCCGAAAGTTCAGCAGTATATCAACGATACAATCTCGGACGGACGTAAAAACGGCTACGTCAGTACACTGCTGGGCAGGCGGCGTTACATTCCGGATATCCGCAGCAATAATCAGAATATTCGCCAGAATGCCGAGCGGCAGGCTATAAATATGCCGATTCAAGGGACAGCGGCAGATATGATCAAACTGGCAATGGTGCATATAGACGAAGCTTTCAGAAAAAAGAAGTTGGCAAGTTTGATGCTTCTGCAAGTTCACGATGAACTGGTTTTCGAGGTGCAAAAGAAGGAAAAACCGACCGTGAAAGAACTCGTGGAAAGAGAGATGCAGCAAGCCCTTCCCCTTTCTGTCCCTATTGAAGTTGATTTAGGGATAGGCAAGAATTGGTTAGAAGCGCATTGACTGTTTCAATCAGTGCGGCGCCGAAATATCAATGTAAGTCCCCAGAGAATGACAAGTACAGGCCAGTACATATAAATATAATGTTTCATCTCAAACCAGTCGATCACATCCCACCACCACAAGTAATATAGAACGCCGTAACCGCCGAAGATGAGAACAGGAATAAGTGCTCCGATCCGTCGCGGATCATATAGGAACATCATAAGGAATGAAAGTCCTAAAACAAGTGAGAACGTCGCCGGCACATCCCATGGCGCAAAATCTACGATCATAAATCTGCGTGCAATCACCATCACACTCACAAAGAATAAAAGGCTTCCCCAAAAGACTACTCCGCGCCTGTGTGTAATATATGCCTGTACCACCGCCACGATACCGATCACACCCAAACAAATCCAGAAAACTGTTCTCCAACCGTAATGGAATACATGCAATTTATTCAGAATAAGACCGGCACCGAGAAAAATAAGAAAAATGCCAAAGATCGGAATTCCATTTGATTTTTTTTGTAAAGTTGTTTCCATAGTTCCCTCACTATTGCTTGTTCTGCCGGGACTGATCTTCCGGAACAATCAGATACATTAACAGATAGAGAATGATTCCCATACCGCCTGAAAAAACAGTAAAAATAGCGTATGCAACTCGAAGGATTGTAGAATCAATGCCAAAATACTCCCCTGCACCTCCGCATATACCGAACACCTTCTTATCGGTGAGAGATCGGCGAAATACTTTGTGATTAGTTGTATGTCCCGCCGATTCCGCAGACGTCGCAGTTTGATTCCCGGCAGACAGTTCAGATTCCTCTGTTATTGTTTCTTCGGACGGCATAGCCTGTAATTTACCGCGTCTGGTTATAAGATAAACACCTAAAAGAACAAGAATAGCGGGAAATATAAATTCCCATGCCGTATCCCATATCCGGTAAAACGAAAATATTTCCAGATTATCAAGAAGGATTACGGCACCAACAGCCACAAAAAGAATTCCGAAGAAGCGTGTTGAATCCAATTTTGATTTTATCGGAGACGATGTATCGTCAATGTTTACAGGTTTTTCCGGAACAATGAAAAAAGCAATGATATAAAGAATAATTCCGGAACCACCGAGAAGTGTTAAAAGAACCCAAACGAGCCGGATTATAGTTGCATCAATATCGAGATATTCTGCAAGTCCCCCACAAACTCCGGCAAAAACTTTATTTGTCCGGCTTCTATAGAGTCGACGCTTTTGTTCTGTCATATTATTCTCCTTAAGAGCTGTTTTACTCTTTGTTTTACGAGTATATAATATAAAAAGTTGCAAAAACAGGCGGTCAAAAATAATCCCGATTCTAACCAATAGAACCGGGATTATTAGATTTTCAAATCGACCTGCAATTATCAGGATATTAGACTTCCATAATTTCTTTTTCTTTCATAGCAAGAAGGCCGTCGATATCTTTTATAAACTTATCCGTCAGTTTTTGGGCCTCTTGTTCACCGCGTTTCCGTTCATCTTCCGGCATATGATCGCCTTTTTCTGCTTTCTTGAAATGTTCGATAGCATCCCGTCGTACGTTCCGGATTGCGATTTTACCGTCTTCTCCAAACTTCTTAATAAGCTTTACCAATTCACGACGGCGTTCTTCATTCAGCGGCGGAATAGGAACGCGTATAATCGTTCCGTCATTCGCAGGATTCAGGCCTATATTTGCTTGAAGAATTGCTTTTTCAATTAAAGGAATAACGTTTTTTTCCCATGGCTGCACTGCGATAGTATGCACATCTGGTGTACTGACGCCTGCAATTTTGTTCAACGGAGTCAGGGTGCCATAATAATCGACCTTAATTCCATCAAGCAGCACGGTTGTTGCTTTTCCTGTACGGATTTTAATAAGTTCTTCCCGCACAACTTCTACTGCCTTTTTCATTCTGTCGTCTGCTTGTTTCAAGATTTCTTTTGAGTTTGTCATAGACATTCCATCAATTTGTGGATAGGATAAATGATGTTACGACTTTTATACCGAGAGTTCAACTACTTTTGAACCAACTGCTTCTCCGCAGATCACACGTTTCAGATTGCCTGCAATATTCATATTAAAAACGACAAGAGGCAGCTTATTTTCCTTAGAAAGCGTTATCGCAGTCAGGTCCATTATACGGAGATCTTTCTTCAATACATCCGTATAAGAAATCTCCGGAAAGTGGATCGCTTTTGAATTCTTTTCCGGATCGGAATCATAGACACCGTCAACTCGTGTACCTTTAATAATGACATTCGCTTCGATTTCAATTGCACGCAATACAGCAGCCGTATCGGTGGTAAAATACGGGTTTCCTGTGCCGGCAGCAAAAATGACGATACGCCCTTTTTCCAGATGGCGAATTGCTCTCCGGCGAATAAACGGTTCGGCTATTCGTTCCATATTAATTGCACTCAAACAGCGTGTTTTCAGTCCATGTTGTTCCAGTGAATTTTGAAGAGCCAATGCATTTATAACTGTCGCCAGCATACCCATATGATCACCGGTCACTTTATCAATACCGTCGGTGGAACTATCTATACCGCGATAAATGTTGCCGCCGCCGATGACGATTGCTATTTGCACATCGAGCTTTTTAATAGAGACGATTTCTTTAGAGTAGCGTGTTATAACTTTGGGATCGATCCCATAATCGCGGTCGCCCATCAAGGATTCACCGCTGAGTTTTAATAATATTCTTTTATACTTAATGTTTCCCATTTTATCCCCGCTTAAAAAAAATCCCGAAATGATTTCGGGATTCTAGTTTTTTAATTTACTTCACCAAGATGGTAACGAAGGAATCGGCGTATAGTAATTTTCTCGCCCACTTTCGCTACTTCATCATCAATAATATCTTTAATGGTTTTGCCCGAATCCTTAATAAAGCTCTGTTCCATCAACACAACTTCCTGGTAGAATTTATCGAGACGTCCCCGGGATATCTTCTCCGCTACTTCTGCCGGTTTTCCCTCATTCTGTGCCTGGACTTTATAGATTTCAATTTCCTTATCAATAACATTCTGCGGAATTTGTTCGCGCAATACATACTGTGGAGTCATTGCAGTAATCTGCATTGCGATATCATGCGCAAGTTGTTTGAAACCTGGAGTCTTTGCAACAAAATCGGTTTCGCAATTCAATTCAACCATCGCACCGATACGCCCGCCGGCATGAATGTACGCTTCCACAACTCCCTGATTTGTCTCCTTGTCGGCACGTTTCGCTGCAACTGCCGCGCCTTTCTTTCTAAGAAATTCGATCGCTTGTTCGATATCGCCCTTCGTTTCCATCAACGCACGCTTACAATCCATCATGCCTGCACCGGTTATATCACGTAATTTTTTTACTATATCGCTTGAAATTTCTGCCATATTATACTTCCTTCATTCAGTTACTTTTTCTCTGCAGCAGCTGCTGTTGCCTGTTCTTCTGCTGCTGCTTGTTGTTTTGCAGATGCACGCTCTTGACCTTCGAGAACTGCATCAGCAACAGCTTTCGTAATTAATTGGATCGATTTAAGCGCATCATCATTAGCTGGAATTGGATAGTCGATTAAATCAGGATCCGTATTCGTATCGACAATCGCAATGATGGAAACTCCCAATCGTTTCGCTTCTTTTATTGCAATAGCTTCTTTTTTAATATCCACGACGTAAATAAAGCCGGGCAATCGCGACATTTCAACAACACCCGACAGTACTGATTGAAGCTTATCACGTTCACGGGTGAGAAACAGCCGTTCTTTCTTTGTAATGTTTTCGAATGTGCCGTCTGTTTCCATCTTCTCAATATTCGTGAGACGCTTAACGCTCTTACGGATAGTGCTGAAATTTGTCAGCATTCCGCCAAGCCACCGCTCGGTCACATAGTGTGCACGGCAGCGCTGTGCTTCCTGTTTCATCACATCGGCTGCCTGCAGCTTAGTTCCGACGAAGAGAGGTTTCTTACCTTCGGCGACAGTATTGGAAACGGCGTTGCATGCCTCTTCGAGCATTTCCTGGGTTTTTTTCAAATCGATAATATGAATCCCGTTTCGCTCCATAAAAATGTAGGGCTTCATCTTGGGATTCCAACGGCGTGTCAAGTGCCCGAAATGGGCACCTGCTTGAAGTAATGCATCGAGTTCAACACGTGGCATAAAAATTCCTTTTAGTTATACTGTTATTCTCGTCGTCTTCTTCCGGAATCCCGATGTACCATGTTTCGCGGGACACTGCCGGTTAAATCAGAGAATATGATTATTGATGATTCTAAGCGACTATCCAACAACTGTCGCGTTTTAAATAAAAAAATTAACGTTTAGAGAACTGGAACCGTTTGCGGGCTTTTTTCTGCCCGTATTTTTTTCTTTCCACCATACGGGGATCGCGTGTTAAAAGACCTGCCCCTCGAAGTGCAAAACGAAAATCTTCATCCAGTGCGACCAAGGAACGTGCAATACCTAGTCTTACAGCACCTGCCTGGCCAACCGGGCCGCCGCCGTTTACACGCACCTGTGCATCATACCGTCCCATTGTATCCGTCACTTTAAACGGTTTCAATATCTCATCCCGCTGAATTGCCAGCGGAAAATAATTTTCAAATTCACGCGCATTGACTAATAGTTTACCTGAGCCGTCCGATAACTTCACACGCGCAATAGCATTCTTCCGGCGGCCTACTGATATTCTTGGTTGCATAGACTTGCTCTTTCCTTACTCAAAAAGAAATTTTTTCTGGTTGCTGCGCTGAATGGGGATGTTCTGCTCCCCTGTATACTTTCAACTTCTTAAACATTTGACGGCCTAAGCGGTTATGCGGAAGCATACCTTTTATTGCATGCTCCATTACCATTTCTGGCTTCGTTTTTATAAGTTCCGAAAAAGATTCAAAGCGTGCTCCGCCCGGATAACCTGTATTATGAAAAAGCTGCTTCAATTCCGGCCGATTTCCGGTCATTTTCACTTTTTCTATATTCACTACTACGACAAAGTCTCCCAGATCATGGTTGGGTGTAAATTCTGGCTTGTGTTTCCCGCGCAGCAAATGTGCAACATGCGATGCAATGCGGCCTAATGTTTTTCCTTCTGCATCCACAAGAAACCACTTCTTATTCACTTCTTCCGGTTTAAAAAACCGTGTCTTCGGCATTGTATCCACTCTGTTCTCCTGCAATAAATCTTTTGAAAATCTTATAATTAAAAACTCAACAAATCGGTTGATCGGCTCTTTTACCGGTCTTACAGATAGATTCGCTTCCGGAATAAAGGGCAGAACCTGGAACCTACTTTTGACTCTATTTCCTAAGCACTGATTCCATTATTACTTCAGTGCACCCACCAGGACTCGAACCTGGAACCCACTGATTAAGAGTCAGTTGCTCTACCAATTGAGCCATGGGTGCAAATGTGTTATTTGCTACCCGGAATTGGAGATGATGGAGCCTGTTGAGTCGGCGGCAGTGCAGTCGGAGGAGGACCGGATTGAATAACGCTCTCCTGCTTCTGTTCACCGCGCGGCAACAACCATAAGTTGATAACCAGGGCAAAAATTATAAAGATACCCGCCAGCCATTGAGTCAACTTTGTAAGAAAATCCGAAGTTCGTCGAACTCCAAAAACCGTTCCGATATTAGCACCGCCGAAAGATCCGGCTAATCCACCACCCTTACTCGATTGCATGAGCACGGCGAGCATGAGCAGAATTCCAATGGTAACTTCAATAATAATCGCAATTGTGTACAACATCAGTTCTGTTCCTTAAGCGAAAAAAATCCCCACCAACTGTGGGGTTTGCAATCTTAATTATATGGAAAAAAAGCTAAAAATGCAAGAAGGAAAAAACTGTCGACCGGATTATCGTAAAAGAATCATTTTCTTCTGATATACATGCTGCTTGTTCTGCCCGTCTTTGGCGACTAAGCGATATATATACATCCCGCTGGCATATCTGCTTGCGTCAAATGTTTTCTGATAATATCCCGGC
>CAZYAM010000006.1:45935-52067 GCA_964645575.1 uncultured Ignavibacteriaceae bacterium | reverse complement strand
TCAGCCGAACGAGATGAAAGATTTTTATATCAATAAACTCGGATTGAAGGTAGCATTCACGCTTGATAACGATAAAGGTGAACCATTCGGCTGGTATATCGAGTGCGGCAATATGACGTTTATCGAGATCTTTGATCAGACCGGTGCTGTCAGGCAATGGGGCGGCAAAGTAACAGCATTGGAACATGGAAGCAAATTCAGGCACTTATGTTTTGAAACGAAGGATCTTGAAATATATAGAAGCATGCTTATCGAGAGAGGAGTGAATATTTCTCCGATAACGGTCGGGATGGATAATTCTAAACAGGCATGGATTAAAGATCCGGATGGCAATGATATCGAATTGATGGAATATACACCGACAAGCTTTCAGATGCGAGGTATCTCCGGATAAAATGTATTTATAATATGCAGTTTAAATACGGAATCTTTTCCAGGCAAGTATACATAGGCATCCGTGATTGGTACTCAGAGTAATAGTGTTTCTGAACTTGTCGTACGCTTGCTTCTCTTCTTAAAACTTGTTAAAATTTTCTCATTCGCTATAAAATATAGTAGTCGAAAACTAAAATTACTTGGAAAGTCTTTATTATGACGATTCTTCATTTATTGAAAATTATGAATATTATATTCGTAGTACTTTATTTCACTTTACCTGCTATGATTTATTCCCAAGAGATTGTTAAAGATATTGACGGGAACGCATATCATACGGTAAAGATTGGTGAGCAAATCTGGATGGCAGAAAATTTAAAAGTGACGCATTATAGAAATGGTGATAAGATGCCTAATATAAAAGCAGATACATTATGGCGGGCGTTTATTTCAGGAGCATATTGCAATTATAATAATAGTGAAAAGAATGTGAAGGAATATGGCAGATTATACAATTGGTATGCAGTGATGGATAAACGCGGAATTACCCCTGAGGGGTGGCATGTACCGAGTGATTCGGAAGTGACTATGCTGGTAAATTACCTTTCATTGCATGGTTACGCATACAAAAATAAAAAAGGCGCAGTGGCAAAATCACTTGCAGTAAAGCAAGGTTGGAAAAAAATTAAATATGAAGGTACAGTAGGGAATAATCAGGAAGGTAACAATGACAGCGGTTTTAGCGGACTTCCTGCCGGACACAGATATTATGATGGGAAATTTATGTTTTTGGGCAATAGCGGCTTTTGGTGGACTACTTCGTACTGGAGAGGAACGAATAACAATATATCGTATTTTTGTGTGACTTATCATAAGAATGAATTAGTCAGAGACAGTGTAGGAAAAATAATCGGTTTTTCCATAAGGTGTGTTAAAGATAAGAAGAAATAAAGCATTCAGTACATCAATTGTTCTTTAAAGCTGATTTGCATTTTAGATATAGAACAGAAATAGCGACTATCTTCACTCGACAGTTCCGGTCTCTGACCGCTTTACTCAAGCTGTTATTTTTTATATTCAACCATTACGTATGAATTTCTGATATCATTATAAAAAAATGTTAAATTAAAACTAAGATAGATTTGTTTTTATGATTATATAAGGAGTATCACAAGTGGAAAACGAGCAGAACTCAGCACAGCCTGTATTAAGTGAATTTAAAGGTAAACCGGTAATACGCATCCCGACAGTCGATAATCCGAACGCTGATACGTCATGGCACTGGCTGTCGTTCGGGAAAACGAAAGCAAAAGCGATCGTCAAATACTTCGATGCGATAAAGAAGTTTGCGGAGGAGTGATATTCTTTGAGGGAGAAAAGGGTTTTTCCTCTTTATCCAGATGGAAAAGCATTTGATTCAAATATCTGTCCGCTGGTATGGTGAGCTTAACGATAACCTTCCGGCGGATGAACGATACGTCACTTATCTTCATCGTATTGAATCGAATATCACTGTCGGTAAATTTGCATCCGGATTTGGAAATCCATTCGATTGCATTGATCTTGTACTTGTAAATGGCATCTCGGTGAATTCCGGATATCAATTAAAGGACAATGATCGTATCGCATTATTTCCGGTATTCGAAAGTTTCGATATCGCCTCCGTCACGAAAGCTCGGGAGCATCCTCTTCGTCAGCCGAAATTTATTCTTGATGTTCACCTCGGAAAACTTGCCAATCATCTTCGAATGCTCGGATTTGACTCACTTTATCGAAATGATTATACAGGCGACATTCTTTGCAGGATTTCTCTTCAGGAGAATCGCACTCTCCTGAGCAAGAATAAATCCTTAATTGAAACCGAGAGTCTCACTCATGCGTATTTGGTCAAGAATAAAGATCCCCGTATTCAGCTTATTGAAGTTCTGGAGCGATTTCAGCTTTTTGCTCTTATTGCGCCTTTCACCCGGTGCATAGAATGCAATTCAACACTTCAAAGAGTCGAAATGGAAGGAATTCTCTTCCGTATACCGGCACAAGTGAAGGAATGGTGTACCGAATACCAATGGTGCAGCGAATGCAACAGAATCTACTGGAAAGGGTCTCATTACAAGAAAATGCTGGAATTTATCTCGTCTCTTCCTGATAAATAAATATACGACAGCAGGTTCTTAAATATAACAGAAGGAAATAAATATGCCGGCAGATTGCCGGGTTAGTGTGATATTCGGAATGACAGTTCGCAGATGGACAATGAATATTTGCAGCTTTCTTTTGGCGAGAAGAAAGACAGGAGAGTAGTCGCGACCTTCAGGTCGCGTAATTACACTTCCAACAGAATTATAGAAACCACCCCTTAATCCCCTCCTTAAATTAAGGAGGGGACAAGCGAAGCGCAGGGGTGGTAGACAAAATTATTTTATACCATTCCTAATTTAGACAATTCTCTAAGGTGGATATTTACTCGCCGACCTGCCCGCCGAAATGACTTGCCTGCCGAAGCGCAGAATAGGCAGAAATGCAGGCAGGGATTCTATGAGGTGTGTGTAGAGTCCCCGCCATGAAGACGGCGGGCAGGTGGCTCTCAGCTGTACATATGAAAAATTGAAACACTCTTCGAGTGTTACATTCTCAGGCCTCCGGCTGACGAGGCGTCCGCCAAAAGATGAGAAATGGCGGATAAATCGCCTGCCTGCCGTAGGCAGGGACTCTACTTTCCATTTCTTGCCCGTATACTTCTCCTTTGATCCATAATATACTTTTTGCTAAGTTCAGGATAGATAGAAAAGATCGTTATTCATATAAAAAGTATGTAATATATTTCAATTATGAAAAAAGTTCTGTTGTCTTTGATTATCTTGTTCACCGGGTTTGTTTATTCAGCCAATTCTCAAATGATTCAGTTGCAATATGACCAATCCTGCCCCCAGTCGAAATATGCAGCGGGAATGCTGGGAAAATGCTTAGAGAAAAAAGAATACACAATAAAAGAAAAACAGGCTGTTTATATTATAGAAATTGTTATAAATGCTAATGACTTGAACAGTGAGGCATACGAAATCCTTCCTGAAAATAAAAAAATTACGATAAAAGGCGGCGACGGGAAAGGTATTATATACGGAAGCCTTTCACTCGCAGAGGATGTGCGTAATGGCATACTCTTGCAAAATATCAAACCAAGAAGCGAAACATCAAAATTAGCATTTCGCGCTATAAAATTTGACCTTCCATGGGATACCTACCGGCACAGTTATGCCCTGGATTTGCATCAGGAAACCTGTCGCGACCTAAACTTTTGGGAAGCCTTTCTTGACATGATGGCGGAAAATCGATTTAATACGCTTACACTTTGGAATCTGCATCCTTATCCGTTTATGATCAGACCTAAAAACTTTCCGGAAGCATGCCCGTTTAACGATGAGGAAATAAAAGAATGGCAGCACCTGTTTCATGGTATTTTTCGAATGGCCCGTGAACGCGGTATCGATACCTACATGGTACCTTTTAACATATTTGTGAGTCCTGAGTTTGCACGTGCCCACAATGTAGCAATGGATAACCTATCTCATGACCATTTTGTAAAGGGCGATACTTCTGAAATTATAAAACGTTATACCATGGAGTGTGTTACACAAATACTCCAGGATTATCCTGATCTCACAGGGATGGGACTTACGCTTGGGGAAGGTATGGGTGGAATGACTCCCCAACAACGGGAAGATTGGATGAAAGAAACCATTATCAAAGGTATGAGTCTTGCTGGTCGTAAATCGAAACTCATTCACAGAATTCCTTTTTCAAGCACTACAGGATCTTTGGGTCCCACCAGCATTGAAACCGAACAATTAACAAGAGAAGGAATAGAAAAAGAAGGGAAATTAGATTTTATCGAAGGTCCTGTTTGGGCGGATCTTAAATTTAACTGGTCACATGCTCATTCAACAACGAAATTAATAAAAGTGCACGGTGGAAAACTGCATGGAACATATTTCAAACCTGAGCCGAAGAGTTACAAGATTATTTGGACGGCACGTAATGAGGATTTCTTTTGTCTTCGCTGGGGTGTTTCGGATTTTATCCGCGAACACATCAACAGTAATGCGCATAGTTATGTAGGCGGTTATATGGTTGGATCGGAAACCTATATCCCTGCCAAGGATTACTTCACAAAACCAGGAACCGTAGTTAGTTGGAAATATGCTTTTCAGCGTCAATGGTTATTTTATAAACTATGGGGAAGATTACTTTATAATCCGTTGACTTCAGATAGTTTATTCAAAGAAGAGTTTATTCAGCGTTATGGTAAAAAAGCAGGTATTCTGCTTGAAGCGGGTGCACTTGCAGGAAAAACGCCATTGCGTTTAGCGTCGTCATTCAATTGCGGCTGGGATTTTACACTTTACAGCGAGGGATTTATGGCGCTCAACAATGAGACCAAAAGAGTAGAATATATTTCAGTTGACCGGCAAATCAATCAGCCGCCTCTTGATACGAATTATATATCTGTTAAAGAATATGTAAAAACAATTTCGTCAGGAAAATCATTTACGAATGACAAAATTACTCCTCCTGTTTTAGCGCAAATGCTTGATCGGGATTACGCCAAAGCCCTTAATCTGGTTAAGAATATGAACACTTCCGACAATAATGATCTTATGCAGGAGGTTGCCGATATAAAAGTGTGGGCAAACCTGGGCTTATATTTTGCTGAAAAACTAAAAGGTGCTGTCTCATTGGAAACATATCGTGTTAAAGGGGGAAAAGAAAACAAACAAACGGCAGTGAAACATTTGGCGAAATCCCTGCAATTCTGGAATATTGTGATTGACATAACCCGGCCCATTTATAGTGATATGCCATTGGTACATTACAGCTCGCAGGATGGCAAGAACTGGAAGGAAAATGACCATCTTCGGTTTCACTGGGAAAAGCTAAGGCAGGAAGTCGCAAAAGATATTGAATTTGCAAAAAGTGCGGCAGTTTATCCCGCCCAATAAGACGCCTGCCTGCCGCAGGCAGGGCGGTCAATCTCTGAGGAAGAACTGGCAATATTTGATATACTTATGAAACCCGCACCGGAAATGTCCACGAAGGAACGGAATCAGGTAAAACGGGTAGCCAAGGATTTATTGGAGACCTTGAAACGTGAAAAATTCTCACTTGACTGGCGAAAGAGGCAGCAAAGCCGGGCATCGGTTCGTCAGGCAATCGAAATGAAGCTTGATGAATTACCACCTGTTTTTATCAAAGCAATGTATGAGCAGAAATGCAATTTAGTCTGGCAGCATGTGTATGATGTGTATGGAGTGGTTGGGTAAATAAGTTTTGCAGAAAAATGAATACCTTCATCTCCCGCACCGAAACAGCGAGATCTTGTTGTTGGATGATAATGTGTATGAGTTGTATGGGTTAACAGTAACAAATGTGTTGGATAACGGGGATAATAACTTTGTATAATTATTAATATGGCAGACTCAACGATAGCAACAAGAGATGTTGAAAATTGGATAAGAAGCGAATTCCTTCCCAAGAAATATCACCAAGCTTTTGCAAAACGCAAGCTAGGGGTACAGTCCGGCGGAGAATTTGAATGCGACGCAGTTTCCGAAGACTGCACAATAGTCTGCTTTATCTCAACAAGTTCAAGTAAGACGGTAGGCGATAAACCCGGAGCAGGTAAAATTGCTAAAATTCGTGCGGATGCTTTTTGGGCAGGTTCCCTCAGTGAAAAACCGCAGGAAATTGTGTTTGCATTTA
>CAZYAM010000006.1:0-45835 GCA_964645575.1 uncultured Ignavibacteriaceae bacterium | reverse complement strand
AACAAGGCGAAAGCGATTGTGAAGTATTTCGATTTGATCAAGAAGTTTGCAGAAGAATGATCCAGACTTGTGCCTGTTCGCTCTGCGGGATTCGTTCGTTACACACATGGTGAAAAAAGGGGTGCCGCTGTTTGCTGTTCAAAAGCTTCTGGGCACGCATCAAGCAAGACAACAGAAGTCTATTCTCACTTACTACCAGAGCAACTACACAGGGAGGTAAATGTACTGGCAGGAATGTTTAGGCTGTAAGATTAAGGATATAATGAGCTTTGACACCGCATTGCATGCCTTTCTTTTCTTCCGTATAATTCCAATATCCTCAAATTAAAATGATCTAATACGATGAAGCCGGAAAATAAAGGTGAAATAGTAATATATAAAACTGGGAGTGGCAAAACAGCTATCGATGTCACTCTTGAAGATCAAACTGTCTGGTTAACACAGGCACAGATGGCTATACTTTTTGATAAAGATGTTCGGACTATTTCGGAACATATCCTGAACGTTTATTCTGAGAGGGAATTGCAGAAAAAATCAACTATCCGGAATTTCCGGATAGTTCGAATTGAGGGTGCCAGAAAGATTGAACGTGAAATTGACCATTATAATTTGGATGTTGTCCTTTCGGTTGGTTATCGCGTTAATTCTAAACGAGGCACGCAGTTCCGCATCTGGGCAACCACTGTATTGCGTGATCATCTTGTAAAAGGCTTTACGGTAAATAATAGGCGGTTAAAAGAACTTCATCAGGCAGTTCAGCTTATCACTGAATATGCCGAGCGCAGGGATCTATCCGGAGATGAAGCAAAAGCATTGTTACACGTTGTAAAGGATTATACCTACGCTCTAAACCTTTTGGACGATTACGATCATCAGAAAGTCGTTATTGCGGATACAACTGAGCGTAAGGTAAAAGCGGTCACATACGATGAATCTTTAAGAACTATCAGCCACCTTCGTAAACAGTTTGGCGCTTCCGGATTATTTGGGCGGGAAAAAGACGAAAGCCTGCGAGGTTCGCTTGATAACGTGTTTCAGACATTTGAAGGAAAAGATCTATATCCAAGCCTTGAAGAGAAGGCGGCAAACCTGCTGTATTTTCTTGTGAAGAATCATTCTTTCGTAGATGGGAATAAGAGGATTGCTGCAGCCTTGTTTCTTTGGTTTCTTGAAAAGAACCGGATTCTTTATCGTAAAGATGGTACGAAACGTATAGCAGAAAACGCTCTTGTTGCTATGACGCTTCTTATTGCTGAAAGCCATCCGGCAGAGAAAGGCATTCTTGTTCAGGTGGTGGCTAATCTTATAAATAAAAAGAATATTTGATTGCCGAGGGCGAGGATAAGAATTACATAGGGAAGTAAATATTCCTATGGGGAATTGCAGGCCTTATCCCTTGCTTTTATTTAGAGAATACAGGATATTGCCTTCAAGGCATTGCTATCAGGTGGAGATCCAATAAAAAAATTTATATCCTATCGACATTTTCCGCCTAATAGTTACAAAAGGTCGACAAAGTCGACTTAAATGGAAGAAATTATTATGAAACGCACAACAATGCATTCAGTTTTTGTTCTGTTGATAATTTTTTCCGCTTGTGGACAAGCGCAAACAAATAAGCCAAGCAGAACAGACACACTCATAGAAAATAAATTTGGAGCATTAGATCATCGTTTGGACCAAATTGAGAAAGCCATAGATGATTTGCTTTGGTATCAGAAAGTCGGCGATGTCGCATTTATCGAGAAAATATTTATTCCCGGTCTACCGCCATGGAAAGTAAAAGACTCCACAAAACGTGGTGCATTGAATCCGGTTAAATTCTGGGCGTATGTTTTCATCCCTAAAAAACTAAATAGAATAAAAAAGTATCCGCTGCTTGTGTTTCCTCATGGAGGTGTACATGCGGATTTTACTACATATCACACGCATATTATACGTGAGATGATGGCGCAGGGGTATCTTGTAATCGCACCGGAATACCGTGGCAGTACAGGCTACGGTCAATCGTTCTATGAACGAATCGATTACGGCGGGCGCGAAGTAGATGATAACTATTTCGCACGCAATTGGATGATTGAAAATTATAAATTTGTCGACAGCACACGCGTTGGCGCGATCGGTTGGAGTCATGGCGGGTTAATCACGCTGATGGATGTTTTCCAGCATCCAAATGATTACAAAGTAGCATTTGCCGGTGTACCAGTAAGCGATCTTGTTATGCGTCTTAATTACTATGATGATGATTACCGGAAAGAATATTATGCTCCGTACCATATCGGTAAAACTGTGCATCAAGATTCTGCTGAATACCTTAAACGGTCGCCGGTTATGCATGTAAGCGAGCTAAAGACACCTTTGCTCATTCACACAAATACCAACGATGACGACGTCTATGTAGAAGAGGTGGAACACCTTATTGAAGAGCTGAAGAAAGCAGGGAAGCCCTTTGAGTACGAGATATTTCAGGATGCTCCCGGCGGGCATAGTTTCGATAGAATTGATACGAAGTTGGCAAAGCAAACGCGTTTAAAGATTTATCGTTTTCTTGCGCAGTACCTCAAACCGCCATATCCAATCAAGACATTGAAGAATTTAGAAGCTGCCGGTTATAGGTAATAATTTGTAGTGTATGTAATTTGGCTATTATATAGTCGGATGCTTGAGAATGTTATTGCCCAAACAGTTATTCAAATTAAAAGTGTGTAAATTATTCGAGTGGGCTGCCATTCATTCGGGCGCAGTCTAAAGTAATATTTTCCTAATTATGGATAAATCAAGTTCACACGAACGATTTACTCTACATCCAAAAGTTAGATGGAAAATTAGCCTTTGGAAGGTAGTTTTCATAGCTTCTGGTTTTATTATGATTTACAGTATCTATAAATTTACAAACAATTATACTGATGAGATGTATTTTATAAACTTAGCATTATTAGCATTGCTTGTAAGCGTTGTTTCTGTTGTCGTCGCAAGTATATTTATAAGATGTCCGCGATGTCAAAAGCGAATATATACACCGATACTTATGTGGAGAAATAAAATGCCTGATCAAAAAAAGCATAACTGTCCACATTGTAATTTTCCAGATGAAAAAATGAAATAGACATAAACCGCGCACTAAACAGCATTTTCACTCTGTCTAACCAATTGCATCACTCCTCAATCTTTTGTATTTTCTAATAAATCTTAAATCTTCAATCTTAATTCTCAATTCATCTGCCCCCGTAGCTCAGATGGATAGAGCAGCGGTTTCCTAAACCGTTGGTCGGAGGTTCGACTCCTCTCGGGGGTACTAGAGATTTGAGATTGAAAAAAAATGTAGTCGAAATGTTCCCCCGCTCGTGCGGGATCTGCAAATTAGCTTACAAGTTGAGCTTCGTCTCACAAAACGAGACTCGATAACTTGTGCTAATTTGGGACTCGAATAGGTTTCTCCCGCTTACGCGGGATCCTCAAATTGACTTATGAATAAGTAATTAGTTATAAGTTATAAGTAATAAGTGAGTAGTAAATAGTGAATGGTAAACAGTGAATAGTAAAAAATGATAAGTTATAAGTGATAAGTTATACGTAATAAGTAAAAAGTTTAAATAACTCATTGACTCAAAGGCTTATCGGCTTAAAGGCTCATATGCTCATCGGCACATAGGCTCAATAACTCATAGACTCACTAACCAACCAAAAGAATGAGACTCAGCAAAGCATTCGTTCCCACACTTAAAGAAGTTCCGGCAGACGCGACGATAGCAAGTCATAAGTTAATGCTGCGGGCAGGATTCATGCGGCAGTTAACTTCCGGTGTTTATTCATACTTGCCGCTCGGCTATCGTGCAATGACGAAAGCAATGAACATTGTCCGCGAAGAAATGAATTTTATAGGCGGACAAGAATTTCTGCTGCCGGCATTGAATCCGGAGTCGCTCTGGATGCAATCGGGAAGGCGTAATATTCCCAATTTCATTCTGAGTATAAAAGAACGTGATTTAGTGCTTGCCCCGACTCACGAAGAAGTCATTGGTTATATTGCATCCATGCATATTCGGTCTTATAAGGATCTGCCGCAAATATGGTATCAGATTCAAACGAAATTCCGAAACGAGCCAAGGCCGAGATCGGGCGTGCTGCGCGGGCGTCAGTTTATAATGAAGGATGCGTATTCGCTGGACCGATCGTGGGAAGACCTGGATAAAAGCTACGATTTGCATGCTGAAGCCTATAAAAAAATATTTTCACGTTGCGGTATTCAATTCTTTATTGTCGGGGCTTCAAGCGGAGCGATGGGAGGTACAGGTTCGCAGGAATTTATGATCGAATCCGAATTCGGCGAGGATACGACGGCATTATGTCCTGCTTGCGGATATGCAGCGAATTTGGAAGTGGCTTCATCAGGCGCTCCTAAGGTCAAGCATCTCGAAAAAAGCGAACCTTTGAAAGAAATTCATACTCCAAATGTAAAAACTATTGATGAATTAGTTGGATTCTTAAAAGTAGATCAATCCCAACTGGCTAAATCGCTTGTCTACCGTCATAATGGTAAACCGCTGCTTATCTTGATGATGGGAAACGATCAGCTTAACGAATCAAAATTGATTGCAGCATTAGGCGGCGGAGAGTTTTCTCCTATCGGGGCGGAGGACCTGTTGGCACTTACAGGAGCAGACGGCGGTTCGATAGGCCCGGTATACCTGAAAGGATTTCGAATTATTGTAGACAAACGATTAGAAGGCGCAAATGGACTGATCAGCGGCGCCAATAGGAATGACTATCACATCGCAAATATAGATCTCGCACGTGACGCAAAAATCGATGCTTACTTTGATTTAAGAACCATTGAAGCAGATGAACCCTGCCCGAAATGCACTGCCCCGTTAAAAATATCCAATGCAATTGAATTAGGCCATATTTTCAAACTCGGATCAAAATATTCAGATACACTCAATATCACTTACCTTGATGAAGCCGGCCAGGCAAAGCCGGTGATTATGGGAAGCTATGGAATTGGAATAGAGCGCATAGTGGCTTGTTATATTGAACAAAATAATGATAAAGACGGTATTATCTGGAATAAAGCGCTTGCACCATACGAAATTCATCTTATTGCTCTGAATATGAACAGTAAAGATGTAGAAACTACAGCAAATCAGATTTATGATCGATTAACCGATGCACAAATTGAAGTGCTCTTTGATGACCGCGCAAATATGTCGCCTGGATTTAAATTTAAAGATGCAGATTTACTCGGAATGCCGTTTCAAGTAATTGTCGGAGATAAGGGTTTGAAATCAGGCCAGGTTGAAATTAAACGGCGAAGAACAGGCGAACGGCTTATGGTAAAACTTGAAGATGCAGTTACTGAAGTGCAAAAACTTTTAGCAGAATAGATACCGTAGAAAAGTTCAAATCTTATTTATCAATCAGCTGTAAAATTCTGAAAAAAGAATTTTGTATTGCCGTTAATAATGTTATCTTAAAATTTGACGGTCGAAATTAGAAATTTTCCTTTTGAGTAAAAAGTTTAATGCAGTTTGTTCACCTCCATAATCATACACACTACAGTCTACTCGATGGTGCAGCAACAGTTCAAAGCCTTGTAAATGCTGCTGCTGCGAATAATATGCCCGCAGTGGCAATTACCGATCATGGCGTGCTTTTTGGAGCGATAGAGTTCTATAAACGTTCATTAAAAGCCGGTATAAAGCCCATTATCGGCTGTGAAGCATATATCGTGACTAAAGGAAGCCGGTTTGATAAAAAGGTCGATACAAATCGTTTGAGTAAAGGTGAGGGGAGAGGCATTTACAACCACATCGTCTTGCTTGCAAAAAATGCGGTTGGGTATAAAAATTTAATCCGGCTCGTTACAATCGGGCATACAGAGGGCTTTTATTTCAAACCCCGTATCGATTTAGAAGTGCTGGAGCGATATAACGAAGGTATTATTGCTACATCGGCATGCCCGGCAGGAATTATCGGCGAACAATTGATAAACGGTAATTACGAAGAAGCGAAGGAATATGCGTCAATTTATAAGAATATATTCGGTGAGGACTTTTACATCGAAATTCAAAATCACGGATTGGAAAGTGAGAAGTCCATACTTGAAGGTGCTCCGAAAATTGCACGAGAACTCGGTGTTAAACTGGTAGCTACAAATGACTGCCATTATATCAAGCAGGAACATGCCATTCCTCACAATATAATGCTTTACATTCCTGAAGCGAGCAGTACGAATACGCCGGATTACATGACACTGAGATATAAAACCGATCAGTTGTATTTTAAATCTTCCGAAGAAATGATCGAACTATTCAAAGATTATCCGGAAGCTATTGCGTCGACAATGGAAATTGTGGACAAATGCAATTTACAGATCGAGTTGAAAAAGAATCATATGCCGGATTTTCCGATTCCGGCGGAATCCGGTATAACCGATCCGAATGAATATTTCAAAAAGCTTGTCGATGAGGGAATTAAAAAACGTTATTCGAATATCACTCCGGAAATTAGTGAGCGTATTGCGCATGAAATCGGAGTTATCCAGAAAATGGGGTATGCAGGGTATTTTCTCATTGTGCAGGATTTTATCAACGCTGCGCGTGAAATGGGCGTGCGCGTAGGCCCGGGCAGGGGAAGTGCCGCAGGAAGCATCGTTTCATATGCACTTGGAATAACCAATGTAGATCCTTTGAAATACGATTTGCTTTTTGAACGTTTTCTTAATCCGGATCGAATATCAATGCCGGATATAGATATTGATTTCGCCGATAACAAACGTGAAAAAGTGATCGAGTATGTGAAAAATAAGTATGGTGAGAAATCCGTTGCCCAGATCGTCACATTCGGTACAATGTCGGCACGCGCTGCATTGAAGGATGTAGGCCGTGTTTTAGGCATTCAGCTTTCCGTTATCGATTCGATTACTAAGAAAATCCCTGTTGTCCAGGGGAGAGTTACGCCGATCGAGGAAGCGCTGAAAACGGTTCCGGAACTGAAATGGATCAGTGAAAGTCCGGATGAAAAAATTAAACTTCTTATCGATACGGCAAAAGTCCTGGAAGGGATGAACAGGAATGTATCGACGCACGCTGCAGGTGTCGTAATTGCACCGGGAGACATAACTGAATATGTCCCGATGTATAAAACTCCGCAGACGGATTCAATGACACAGTACAACATGAAGGACCTGGAAGATGCCGGATTGCTGAAGATGGATTTTCTTGGCCTGAGAACGCTGACGGTAATTGAAAACGCCTTGGAAATGATAGAGCAGGTACATGGGATAAAAATAGATATAGATCATCTTCCGGAAGCTGATCCAAAAGCACTTGAAATGTTTTCACGCGGCCAGACTGTCGCGTTATTCCAGTTTGAAAGTTCAGGCATGCAGGATTATTTACGGAAGCTCAAGCCATCTTCAATTCACGATCTGGTCGCAATGAATGCGCTGTATCGTCCGGGGCCCATGGAAAATATTCCTGATTTCATTGAAAGGAAGAGCGGAAAACAGAGGATAACTTATTTACATCCTAAGCTTGAATCGATTCTAAAAGAGACATACGGCGTTATTGTTTATCAGGAACAGGTAATAAAAATTGCAAGTGAAATTGGAGGATTAAGTCTTGCACAGGCAGATTTGCTTCGCCGCGCAATGGGTAAAAAAGATAAAGAATTGATGGCGAGGCAGAAAAAAGAATTCGTCGAAAGTGCCGTTGCAAAACAGATGGAGCGCAGAATCGCAGCCGAAATATTCGATTTGATCGAAAAGTTCGCATCTTACGGTTTCAATAAATCGCACAGTGTTGCATATTCAGTGCTTGCATATCAAACAGCATATCTAAAAGCATATTATCCTGCGGAATATATGGCGGCAACGCTTTCGAGTGAAATGGATAATACCGATAAGATTGTCGTGCTGATAGACGAATGCCGTAAACTCGGGATCGAAGTTCTTCCTCCCGATGTAAACGAAAGCGGCGTGAATTTTGTTGTCGTGCCGAAAGGAATTCGTTTCGGCTTGAGCGCGATCAAAAATGTAGGTGTAGGCGCGGTAGAACAGATAGTGAAGGCACGAAGCGAAAAGGGAAAGTTCAAAGATATATTCGATTTCTGTGTGCGCGTCGATCTGCGACTGGCAAATAAGAAAACTCTTGAAGGCCTAATTCAAGCCGGCGCTTTTGATTCTCTTCATGAAAATCGTGCGCAGTTGTTTATTAACGTGGAATCTGCCATTGCATACGGCCAGGATATGCAGGAACAAATACTGAAGGGACAATCGAATCTATTCGATCTTGGCGGCGCAAAAGTGTCCCACAGACCCATGCTGCGCAAGGCAATGAATTGGACTGAAATGGAGAAACTTTCTCGAGAAAAATCGGTATTAGGATTCTATGTATCCGGCCATCCGCTCCTGAAGTACCGCGATGAAATTGAAGGCCTGGCAACGGCAAAACTGGATGAAGCACAGCTCGTAAAGCCGAATTCTACCATACGGGTCTGCGGCATTATTTCCGACATTAAAAGAAAAATTGATAAACGCGGCAAGACAATGGCGTTCGTTGCAATTGAAGATTTTACAGGAAAGGCGGACTGTATTGTCTTTGCAGATGCATTTCAAAAATATGCTGCTCTTCTTCAAGTCGGCTCCATAGTAATGATGACCGGCAGGAACGATGGAAATGAAGAAGCAATTAAAGTTATTGTCAATGAAATTATCGGAATTGAAGAAGTGCGGAAGAAGTTTTCAAAAGGTATTATAATAAATATCAATCTGGACGCTACAAGCGAGAAAGATGCATTCGAACTGGTTAAATTGATCGAACAGCATAAAGGCAAATGTCAATGTCTTTTAAATCTCTCGGGTAGCGGATTAGCTAACAATTCAATATATTTAACGAGAAAATATACAGTCGATCCCAGCAGGCAGTTTACGGATGCAGTGAAACGATTGCTGGGTCAATATTCAGTACGATTAAGAGGATAAAAAGGAAAAAGAATTATGAAGCCGATTGAGCTGACAGAGGAAACATTTGAACAGGAAGTATTAAAAGCGGCTATACCCGTAATTGTTGACTTTTGGGCTGTCTGGTGCGGTCCCTGTAAAGCGATAGCGTCGATCGTAGAAGAACTTGCCGCTGAATACGAAGGAAAGTTAAAGGTCGGAAAAGTTAATGTTGATAATAATCATCAAATTTCTATGCAATACGGCATTCGCGGTATACCGACACTCCTTGTTTTCAAAGACGGGAAAGTAGTAGAGCAAATAGTAGGCGTAGTACCAAAAGGATTATTAGCGGAGAAATTATCAAAACATCTTAATTGAAACAGGAGAAGTAATACTGGCGAGAAAGTTGTACACCGGCAACAATTCTCGCTTTTTTATTTTAAATCAGTGAGAGAAGAGGGCAGGATTGGGTACATTCAGAAAAAGAACCGTAACGTGCGGAGAATTAAAAAAGGAGCATGTAGGTAAGACGGTAACACTTACCGGATGGGTCGATAAGCGCAGGGATTTAGGCGGATTGATATTTATCGACCTGCGCGACCGGTACGGAAAGACGCAAATTGTATTCTCACCGGAACGGCACCAGGGTGCGCATGAAATTGCCGGAACGCTTCGTTCTGAATATGTGCTTTCCGCTACCGGAATTGTAAGAATGCGTTCGGATGATACAATAAATCCGAATATGATAACAGGCGATATTGAAGTCGATATTCATGAAATTACGATATTAAATAAATCTGAGACGCCTCCAATTCCGATTGATGAATATGGAGAAGCCAATGAAGACCTGCGTCTTAAGTACCGGTACCTTGATCTGCGCCGACCGGCTTTGCAGAATAATCTTATTATGCGGCATAATGCATATCAGGTGGCAAGGCAGTATTTCGACCAGAAGGGATTTTTAGAGATTGAAACGCCGATTTTGATGAAAAGTACTCCGGAAGGCGCGCGTGATTATCTCGTTCCAAGCCGTGTGCATCACGGAAAATTTTATGCACTGCCGCAATCACCGCAAACCTATAAACAGATACTTATGGTATCAGGATTTGACAAATATTTTCAAATTGTAAAATGTTTCCGTGACGAAGATCTGCGAGCCGATAGACAGCCGGAGTTCACGCAAATCGATGTTGAAATGTCGTTTGCGGATGAAGAAGATGTTCAAAATGTGACAGAGGGCGCAATAGCAAGTATTTTCAAGAAAGTTTTAAATACCGATATTCAGCAGCCTTTTCCTAAAATGACATATAAACAAGCGATGGAACGCTATGGCAGCGATAAACCGGATACAAGATTCAGCCTTGAGATCACGGACTGTTCTGAAATTGCAAAACATTCGGGATTTCGTGTTTTTAGTGATGCAGTCAAAAAGAACGGAATCGTAGCCGGGATCAATGTTACCGGATTGGCTTCATACACAAGAAATCAACTCGATGTATTGACCGATTATGTGAAATCTTTAGGAGCCGGCGGTTTGGTTTATCTCAGAGTGAATGCTGATAAGATAGAATGCTCTGCAGGTAAATTCATATCGGAAAATGAATCAAATGAAATCGTAAAAAAGTGCGGAGCTAAAGAGGGAGATCTTATTCTTATGATCTCAGGTCTTTGGAAGAAAGCTTTGACGATACTGGGAGTTTTACGCCTTGAAATGGCGGAACGTTTGAATCTTATTCCCGAAGGCAAATGGAATTTTCTCTGGATGACAGATTTCCCCTTGCTGGAATTCAGCGAGGAAGAAAAAAGGTTTGTGGCGGTGCACCATCCTTTTACAGCACCCAACCCGGAAGATATTCCGCTGCTGGAAAGCGAGCCGGGTAAGGTTAGAGCCCGCTCATATGATTTAGTGCTTAACGGAAACGAAATTGCAGGCGGCAGTATCCGTATTCATACACAGGAAGTACAGAGTAAAATGTTCGAACTTATGGGAATCGGCAGTGAAGAAGCACAGAAGAAATTCGGATTCCTGCTGGATGCTTTTAAATACGGGGCGCCGCCGCATGGAGGTATTGCGTTCGGATTTGACCGTCTTATTATGCTGATGGCCGGCAGCAAATCTATTCGCGAAGTAATCGCTTTCCCGAAAACAGCAAGCGGCATGTCCTTGATGGATGATGCACCTTCCATAGTGGACGCAAAACAATTGGATGAATTACATATAAGAATTAAGTAATATAATGGGAGTTTTTGAGGAGTAAAATTGAGTTTTTCTGATTTAAGAATACAGTTAGAAGAGCAGCGTAAACGAATCGATGCGCTCAGGGGGTATCTTTGACCTCGATACAAAGGAAAAAGAACTCAAGGAGCTGCAAGCCAGAACTACCATCGACGGATTTTGGAATGATAACGTAGCAGCACAGAAGATCATTCTGCAGAGCAACGATCGAAAAGAATGGATTGATGCATGGAATTCAATCAATACATTGTATAATGATACGAAGTCATTGATGGAAATTGCGGAAGAATCGCAAGAGTTAAGTTACGAAACAGAAGTTATACGGGATATCGAAAAGCTCCATACGGGGATAGGTAATCTCGAATTGAAAAATATGTTAAGCTGTCCGGATGATGCAAAGAATGCAATTTTAACGATTCATTCGGGAGCCGGCGGTACGGAAGCCCAGGATTGGGCTGAAATGCTGTTGCGCATGTATTCTAGATGGTGTGAACGCCATGGAATGAAGGTTTTTTTAGCCGACATGCTTGAAGGCGAGGGAGCCGGAATAAAAAGTGTTACAATCGAAGTTGTAGGAAAATATGCGTTCGGATACCTTAAAGCAGAAAGCGGCGTGCATAGGTTGGTGCGTATTTCTCCTTTCGATTCGAATGCACGAAGGCATACTTCTTTTTCTTCGGTCTATGTATATCCTGAAGTGGAAGATGATGTCAAGATCGAAATCAATCCGGTCGACCTGAAAATAGACACATACCGCTCGGGCGGCAAAGGCGGGCAGAATGTAAACAAGGTTGAAACTGCAGTGCGTATTACACATATACCTACGGGAATAATTGTGGCATGCCAGCAGGAGAGATCTCAATTTCAAAACCGTGAACGCGCAATGAAAATGCTGAAATCACGGCTTTACCAGAAAAGGCGGGAGGAAGAAGAAGCGCGGTTGAGTGCGATCGAAAGCAGCAAGAAGAAAATTGAATGGGGAAGCCAGATTCGTTCATATACTTTTCAGCCGTACCAGCTAGTCAAAGATCACCGAACCGGGACAGAAAACGGGGACGTACAGGCAGTAATGGACGGCGATATTGATGATTTTATTAAAAGCTATTTACTCGAGTACTCTTTAAAGTAAAGATCAATAGAATTCAATAATGCATCTGAGATTCAAAAAAATCAATGTGACGGATATTATTGCTGTCCGCCATGTTACTTCAAAGCATAATAAAGGATTTGTTTCTTTCATTACGTTTATCGCTATAATAGGCGTTACTTTAGGCGTAGCGAGTTTGGATATTACATTATCCATTCTTGGCGGATTTGAAAAGACCATAAAAGAAAATGTTGTGAGTTTTACCGCTCACATGCAGTTATTTGCATTTGAGTACGATTTACTGCACAATCAGGAACGAACGATTCAGACCGTCCTTGCCCGTTATCCGGAAGTTCTTTCGATGGCTCCATATCTTACACGAGAAGGCATGATTCGATCCGAAGATAATATCGACGGTATCCTGATTAAAGGAGTCGATCCGAATAATGATATTTCAGCGGCAAAACACAGGCTTATTGAAGGTGTGTATGATCTTGATGAAAGAGAATCAGGCCCCCAGCGGGTTATACTTGGAAAACGGCTCGCTGAGAAATTAAATGCAAAAATTAATAATCGTGTTCTTGTTTACTCCCTCGGAGGCGCCTCTCTTTCGCTTTCACAGACCCGGATAATGCAGTTTGAAATTGCAGGCATTTATGAAACGGGAATGGCAGATTACGACGGCAGCGTAATTTATATCAATCTAAGAAATGCACAGAGATTGTTTCAGGTAGGGAAAACCATTTCCGGATTTGATATTCTTGTATCGAATGTCGACAGCGTCAAATCACTGGCACTGCAAATTCCCGATTATCTTGGCTATCCATATTATGCCAGGACAATGTTTCAACAGTATAGAAATCTTTTTGCCTGGGTCGACCTTCAAAGGGTCCCCGTAATGCTTATTCTGGCGCTTATTATCGTTGTTGCAACAGTAAATATTATAGGAACACTTTTGATACTGATCTTAGGTAAATCCAGAGAAATAGGTATATTCATAACAATCGGTATGAAGCGAAAAGAAGTTGTGAAAGTATTCCTTAAACAGGGCATGCTTATCGGTATTGTCGGCACGATATTAGGCAATATTATTGCTTTAGTACTTTGCTGGCTGGAACTGCGCTACAGGCTTTTTCCGCTTCCATCCGGCATTTATTTTATGACGCATGTTCCGATTGATCTTTCGATCATGAATTTTATGATAGTCAGCACTGCGGCAGTTTGTTTAACTTTCATTGCATCATGGATCCCTTCACGGCTTGCAGCGAAAATCGATCCAGTTGCATTAATTCGTTTTAACTGATGAAATATGAACGCTACATAGCACTGCGGTATCTCTTAAGCAAGAGGAATATGAAATTCGTCTCGGTTATTTCGACGATTTCAATCGTTGGTGTCACAATCGGTGTTGCAGCGTTAATCGTTGTGCTTTCTGTTTTTAACGGATTCCGCAGCCTGGTTTCATCGATACTAATCAATTTTGATCCGCATCTTCGAATTGAAAGCACGATTCCAGTCGATTCAACCAAGTATATGAAAATGCTGGATCATCTTGCGAACGACCAGCAAGTAAAAGGATATTCGCCGTTTGTAGGAGGCAAGGCCCTGATTGTCTCGCGCAATATCAATCGAGTTGTAAATATAAGAGGACTTGAATCCAAAAGTATTCCGAATGTTTCCGGATTGTCGGACAAGATTGTGCTGGGCTCATCCGATTTGACGGAAGAGAGGAAAAATGGAATTATTCTCGGATTAATTCTTGCAGACCGGCTGGGTGCTATGATCGGTGATACTATTTCAGTGGTCAGTCCATCCAGTGCAGAGCTGGCTACCATGCAGCTAGGATTGCCTTTGATTCGGCGCTTCCATGTTACCGGTATCTATGAATCAAATAACAAAGAATACGACGGTTATTATGCTTTTACCAATCTTCACAATGCACAATTACTCTTCGCCCGTACCGGCATGATAGACGGGATAGATATGCGTTTCGCAGATGTTGATGAAGCCGAAGGTATCGAAAAAAAACTTCGTAATGAATTCGGAGATTCGTTCAGGTACTTAACATGGTATGATTTGCATCGTGAGTTGTATACCGTTATGCAGGTGGAACGCTGGGGCGCATATATTGTTTTGTGCCTTATTATCGCTGTGGCATCTTTCAATCTGTTGAGTTCTCTGACAATGACCGTTATTGAAAAAAAGCGTGATATCGGCATTCTGAAATCAATGGGAGCAACAACTGAAAGCATTAGAAAAATTTTCGGTGTTCAAGGTTTTTACGTAGGTATTGTCGGAACAATAGTCGGTTCTGCGCTGGGATTGCTTATTGTATATCTTCAGGAACGATACAATTTGGTACCGCTGGATACTACGGTATATATTATACCTGCAATGCCGGTTGAAGTGCATGGTATCGATATTGTACTTATTGCCGCTGCTGCGCTCGGATTATGTTTGCTCGCTTCACGCCTCCCGGCTAAACGGGCGGCTTCTCTTAACCCTGTGGAAGCTATAAGATGGGAATAACACGTCGACCTATTCTCCTGACAGGAGAAAACATATGGAAAGAATACCCGATGGGTAAGAACCAGTCTCTCCAGGTTCTTAAAGGCGTTAATATCTATATAAGGCAGGGAGAGTTTGTCGTAATCGTCGGGCCTTCGGGATCGGGAAAAAGTACTTTGCTTCATTTACTGGGCGGCCTTGATCGTCCAACCGACGGCATCATTAAACTTGGCGAACAAAATATATTCTCACAAACTGAAGAAGAATTAGCAGCTTTCAGAAACAGGTCGCTGGGATTCATCTTTCAGTTTCATCATCTTCTTCCGGAATTTACGGCGTTAGAAAACGTTTGTATGCCCGCGCTAATTGGGGGAAAAACGAAAAAAGAATCGGCTCCGCGCGGGCAAATACTGCTGGAACAAGTGGGTCTTTCAGAGCGTCTTAATCATAAACCGAACGAACTCTCGGGCGGCGAACAGCAGCGTGTGGCTGTAGCACGGGCGCTTATGAATAATCCACAGCTTGTTCTTGCAGATGAGCCGTCGGGAAATCTTGATGAAGAAAACGGACTTAGTTTGCACCGATTACTGGTGCATCTTTCGGATTCTTTGGGAATGACATTTGTTGTAGCGACACATAATGTTGATCTGACAAGACGTGCCAATCGCGTTCTTAAACTTTCAGAAGGGAAAATTAATGTAGCGAGATAATTTTTTTTTCTGAAGGTCTTGACATTGAAAAGAAATGCCCTAAATTACTGAACAGACCCGAGTAATAGTAACTCCCCTGACTATTATTCAACAAACGGTCTGGCCCGACATTCCCCCCGATGTCGGGCTCTTTTTTTATATTATGAATTGGAGAGAAAATGGCTAGAATAGAAAAACGAACTGCTGCAAAACAGAAAACTTCCTTTGGAGCACTTCCATTTAATAAAACAAATTATATGATTCTTGGTGCAGGACTTTTGAGCATCGTTCTTGGATATATTGCTCTTGCGCAGGAACCATGGGATGGAACGATGCCGCTCGTAGTTGCACCGATTCTGCTGGTGCTCGGATATTGTGTGTTGATTCCGATAGGTATTCTTTTTCATAAGCGCACAGGTACTGAAAGGACAACGCAGCCTATTGAACGGCATCCGGAAAATGCACGTTAAATATTGGCGCAACGTAACAATGTAAATATTCCCTGTAGGGGCGCACGGCTGTGCGTCCTGATTAAGGCTTCTATAACGCGATTTGTGGGAAGCTTTGCTTCGCGGTACAGATATATCCCAGGCTCAACTGCTTACAGACTAAATGGCTCACTGACTCACCTGCCCGCCGACTTGTCCACCGAAATGCAATGTAGGCGGAAGTGAATTATACGTAGGCGGGTCTGCTCAACTACTCATAGACTCACAGACTCATCGACTTATTGGCTTATCGGCTTATTTAATCACACATGTTTAGGCAACTTGAAGAATTGTTAAAGGTGCTTTGAGTTATTGTTATGCAAAAAATTTGTGCCCCCAAAGCATTAAAATATGGAAAGTGTAAGCAGATATTATTTTAAAGCGACTTTCGGCAAAACATACTTTTAAGAAGCTTGCTTTTGTATTACAATTGTAATACATTGTAAAAGGAAAATGAAAGGAGATAAAGTATGGCAAGAACAGCAATGGTGCAGGCACGTATTGAACCGGAGCTTAAAGGTAAGGTGGAGCGCATTCTCAGCGCGCTTGGAATAAACACGACAGATGCAATAAATATATTTTTCAAACAAATACAGCATGTAAAAGGAATCCCATTCGATGTGAAAATACCGAATGAAGAAACCCGTAGGGCGATTGCCGAAGCTCGAAAAGGAAAAGGCAGGAAATTTCACTCGACAAAAGCATTATTTATGGAGCTTGAAAAGTAATGCTGGCACTTCGCAGAGTTTCTCAATTTAAAAAGGACTTTAAGCGATGTGTAAAGCGTGGCTTTAATGTTAGGAAGTTATATGCTGTTGTTGATCTTTTAGAAAGCGGGAAGAAGTTAGACGTAAAATTTAGAGATCACGCATTACTCGGTGATTATAAGGACTGTCGTGAATGTCATATTGAGCCGGACTGGATCCTTATCTACATGCAAAAAGAAACAGAAATAGTTTTAATACGTACAGGCACTCACGCGGATTTATTTGAGTGAATATCACAACGTAATTTAGGAGAGTATTTACAAAAATCTTAGGCAAGCAGGATTCCATTTTCGAAAGGTTTTTGGCTAAGTTTCTACCGAACGCTTGGAGCTTTTTATTGCATTGTAGTTTCTAAAAAAAGTATTTATAATGTATTTATAACAATACTTACCAATTGATTTCCGAAAAAAAGTTTTGTATTTTATATGTATAAGAAAAACGAATAAGTTTTTAAGAGATTTTTCAGGCAGGATGCATAATCATTTTACCCCTGTGCTTATTGAATATGATTATGTATATTTGTATTGGTTGAAAATTTATGAGCGTGTAGCTCAGGGGTAGAGCATCTGCCTTTTAAGCAGAGGGTCGGTGGTTCGAGCCCACCCACGCTCACATTCTTTTTAGCAGCACTATAAAAGAAACGATGAACGTTTTGTCTCAGGCGATAATACCTTAGACAAAGAATTCATCCTTGTTAAATTGAATTCGCCCGAATGGTGGAACTGGCAGACACACCATCTTGAGGGGGTGGCGCCCGAAAGGGCATGCGAGTTCAAGTCTCGCTTCGGGCACTAACAGAGGGACGGCTTTGAGTAGCCCTTCTGGTGTAAAGCCTACTTGCTTTCCTATAATTGGCATTGGTCTCTAGAAGAGCCAGTTAGAATACTGAACCACACTTTATACTTGATAGCTCGTTAAATTTATTTTAATATAATAAAAGTAATCCTTTTGCCGTTTCAATGTCGAATGATACTCTTGGGGCAGGGAAGAATTATAAAAAAACTACAATTTTATAGAGGGGATATATGCATCCACCTACCACAGCAATAATACGCAGACTTTCAATTGCCTTTATACTAATCCTTTTTTCCACTTTTCTCAATGCGCAAATTAAAATAAAAGAACGATTTGAGATAGGTACTGTTAAAGGAATTAATGGAGGCATTTCAGAAGATTTTGTCGAAAACGCAATTTCAGGAAAAGATTATTTTATTATTCCAAGAGACGGAACTATATATTTAACGTATCGAGTAAGGACTTGGGCAAATCCTCTTCAAAGTGATTCATATGGAAAATTAACAGTAGGAGGGAAAGAATATTATTATACCCACTTTAATCTAACCGAGACTTGGGCTTCTTATGAATGTATTGGATACATTAATTTATACTATTATGAATCTATTGATAAAACTTTTATTACAGTTCATAAAAATGATACTCTTCGTGCTTTTATTTATTCGATAGAAAATTATGTCGTTAATAACGAAACAGATGATTCATATATATATGGAGAAGCAGGCGGAATTTTGACAAAATGTTCTTGCATGTTCCCTCCTCCTAATGAAAACGTTACATATTGGTGTTATTCTCCCCCTGAAAGATTTAGTTTTTTAGGTACGTATATGCCAGAGATTATGTTAGGGCAATCAAAATACCTGCAAGCCTGTTGGTCGGAAGAATATCAGGAAGTATATTGGGCTGGGGCTGATCAAGGAACTTTTTGGAGTGATTCACCAAATCATACAAGCGATCCTGTTTTGGATGGAGTCGAATTCATTGTAGAAAAACTTCAAGGAAATAAACCTGGAATTTATTGGGATCAGTTTGATGAATCTGGTAAACCTCTTCCAAAAGATATGTTACGAATTATAGGAAGATACTGGAATAAAGACACAACTTATGTTGTGAATGTAAAGGCGAGATATAATGGTAAAGAGACACATGACTATGATCCCATATCTATAGAGCCGCCTGTGAGGTTGTTAACACTAGGTCAAAGTCCAACATATCAGTTAACGCGAGATGTTTTTAACAACGGAATAAATATCGATTCAATTTGCATTTATTATGGTGGTAAATACGGGATACCTCCACATTTTCTTAAAGGACACATGTGTCAAGAAGCTGCACGAGGTGATTTTGGTTACACAGGTTTTGCACCTACATATCGATATGAGCCATTTACCGCACAGTTTTGGCATTGGGGGAAAAAAACTAAGTATAAAAATGGACCTTGGTTTGTGGATATTAATAGAGTAGGTCATGAAATGGGTACAGGTAAAGATGTACCTCTTCATAAAAATGTTAATGATATGACATATCCACGATCACCAAAGACCGTGTGGGATATTATTTATGATTGTACTGAACTTGTAAACACAGGTGAAAGTGAAGAGCATAAATATTATGGAAGTCGGAACAGTGATGGTACTATGAATTTTTCGGAAAAATATGAAACCATTTATAGGAAATATCAAGTATTTTTAGCAGTAGCAAAAATGTCAGAACCCTATTCTAAGAAATCTGTTGGTGAAAGATCACGTGAATATATGATTAAATGGTTGCGTGATGATTGGAATAATGGAGCAAAAAATATTGTTGCGCAGACTCGGCTTGCAAGTTCGTACGGGCTATTACAAATGATGTATTCCACAGCAGTCGAACAGATTGATTATCCAGCGAATAATCATGAAGTCAGCCCTGAAGATTTAAATGCGACTGATACTTGTATGTTTCGTAGTTTAGAATACATGAAGAAAATGCTTAAGAGCAAATTGTCACCAACAATGGAATTGAATGGAAATTGGCCTCACGGTTTTGAGTACTATTTCAAAAAATATATTTGGCCAACATGGAATTCTAGTGATAGCTATCCTAACAAGGTATATTTAAAAACTCAAAGATTTATACCACAAAATAATTAAAGGAGAAGATCAAATGTCATTACAGTCAAGATTTCTTTTGAATCTACTCTTAAGTGTTGGATCTATAGTCAATTGCACAAGTCAATATGTGGAAGATGCGACGATTATTAATTGCATGGAAAAAAAGATAGAAAGAATACTCCATCACAAATATGAGGTTTTAATTTTTGATGTTAACAAATCGTTGAGTCATACAACTCCAATAAATGGAATATTTATAGATCCATATGGCACGCTTAGTAACTCATACATTTTTCTTACAGACGCGATAAGAGATTCGAATTTTGTAAAACCTAAGGGATTTATTGGTATATGTCGGGCAGATTCGATTATATGGACATCTGACTTGTTGACAGAAAATTTTTCAAGCCTTTCTGCAGATATATCAAATATATGTGAATTGAATAGGGATGGCAGAGTAGAGATAGTGATTTCCCAATATTCACAATCCGATGGCACCTGGGAATATTTATGGATTTTCAGTTGGGATGGAAAAAATGGGAAATTAATAACGAAACTCGATGATGAAGGTGAATCAACAATGAAGTGCAGAGGCAATTATCTACTGAATGACATTGACGGTGACGGAATTTATGAAATTCAAGGAAAAGATCCTGATTCAAAAAAAAATGTAACTTTTAGCTGGAATGGTCATCTTTACGGAAAATGGGGGAAAACATCAAAATATTTTCTTAAAGGAAAGAAAAAATGAGGACAGTATATATAACTATTCTGTTCATTCTTATATTTTCATCTATTAATATACATGCCCAGGGAAATATATCCCCCGGCGTGAGCCAGGAAGATTGGACTGCTATACAGAATCGGGTTACGGATCTTTTTGGGGCAACATATTTTGTATCCGACATCATCAATGTGGATAGCGCTGTTAGCAATCGGATTGTTGCTGATGGAGCTATCTCAAATCCTTACAATACACTAGAATCTTGTTATATTTTTATCGCTCATGAAACCGGAGAGGTAACTCTAGGTCTGCACGGTGTAATTGGTATATATAAGGCTGGCACAGTTATATGGAATTCAGGGACTTCAATTAATAGCACTTCGAGTATAAGCGCGTCTATAACAGCAACTCGCGATTTGAATAATGACGGAAAGGTCGAGATAATAACTTCTTGGTATGAAGGTGTAAAAGGTGATATTGAAGTGCTCTGGATTTTCACTTGGGACGGCCTGCGTGGAAATCTAATAAATGATTTTGATTCAGAAAATGAAAGTGTTTTGATATCGATAGCAACTGGATTTAATTATTTTGATATCGATGGTAATGATGTATATGAAATAATAGGTGAGTGGTATCCAGATGAAAATGCAGAGAGCATGGAGAAAATTGAATATAGTTGGAATGGATCCTTGTATGGAAAATGGCCTACTAGCCCTCAACCACTTCCCAGCGGTTTTTATCCACGCAATAGAATAGATGCTACAATAAAGGTAAAAACTTCTAAAATCGGAGACAAGTTTTCATATAATTATACACTACAAAGTAATCCAACAAGTAAACAAAAAATAAACGAATTTATCCTCTGCGCTCAAATTGATTCTGTCTCGAATTATAGAAATCCGAATGAGTGGGTGCTCGGTGGTGTTATTGGAAGAGCAATAGGTTGGATCGGACTTCAAGGTTTTGAAAAGTATATTGAACCAGGAAAAAGCGACTCATCATTTTATTTTGAAAGCTATCGTTTACCTGCCATAGCCAGCAGTTTGATACGTGGTGATAATGGGAATTGGGTTGATATCTATGGGAATGCCTCAGAATTTACTCCTGAGAAGTGGTTAGATGAAGCAATATCAAACTCATATAAAGTTAAAACTATCGGCCCCGCTGATCTTCCTAATCCCTTCGTCCCTTTAAACTTTCTCGACACACTCAATAGTTACACCAATCAGTCCTACACACTGGGATGGATAAAAGACCAAGCAACAGCAGATAAATATCTTGGCTACTTTAACTCAGCAAAAACCAACTTACAGCAGAACAATTTTGATACAACTCGTAGCACACTCCAGCAAGTATTGCAGGATGTCAATGTTGACAGCACAAACATGCTTACAAGTGAAGCATATGCACTCATTCATTACAATACGGAGTATTTACTGGAACATTTACCGACAACACCGCCGCCTGGCTGTATCGTTAAACTTATTAATAGCACGGGATCACTTCTGACAAATGGAACACTACAATACCGCGACAGCACGTGGAAAGATGCTATTAACAACAACAATGGCACATTTACCATTAATACAACTCTTAAAAAACTCGGTCTTCGAATGACTTATGAATACGGCACACAAACCAAAAAGAACGTCGCTATTGGAACTGATACCATTATTTTCAAAACCGTCAATACACAGGTGCAGTTAAGAGACAGTCAAGGCAGTTCGATCGACACCGGTATTGTTCAATATTATGCAGGAGCGTGGAGAGATTTCGGGACAACATCAAACGGTATTACAACAAAAGAACTCCTGCCGGTAAGATATACATTTCGTCTGACTTATAACTCTGCTTCAATAAACAAAGCGCAGAATATCGGTACAAATGCGGTTGTGGTATTCCAAACCATTCCAGCCAAGGTACAGCTTCAAACAAGCACAGGTACACCATTGGATACAGGAACAGTGCAGTATTACTCAGGCGGCCCCAACGGGGTAGGATGGAAGGATTTCGGTATAACATCGCAAGGAGAAGTAACAAAAGAACTGCTTCCAAGAAAATATACATTCAGAATATATTATAACAATGCAAGCGATCAGAAGGCACAAAACATTGATTCCAATGCTGTTGTCGTATTCCAGACTGTAAATGCAAGTGTTGAACTTAGAGACAGTCAAAATGCGTTACTTGATACGGGTACAGTACAGTATTATGCTGCAGGCTCCAATGGGGCAGGTTGGAAAGACTTTGGTATAACATCAAACGGTGTAGTCCAAAAAGAATTATTGCCAGCAAGATATAATTTTAGAATGACTTATAATTCTGCCAGAAAAACAAAAAAACAGAATTTAGATTCTAATACTGTTGTTGTTTTCCAGACTTCAAATATTTCTGTAGAATTAAGAAACAGCCAGGGCGCTTTAATTGATACAGGTATCGTACAATACTATTCTAGTGGATGGAAAAACTTCGGAGTAACAGAAAACGGCATTGTCAGTAAAGAACTTCTGCCTGTGAAATACACATTCAGAATGACTTATGGTTATGCTAATAATCGGAAAGCGCAAAATACCGATTCCAATGCTGTTGTAACATTCAAAACAACCAATGCTGTCGTACAGTTACGGAATAGTCAAGGAATCCTGATAGATACAGGTATAGTGCAATACAATGCTAGCGGTTGGAAAGATTTCGGAACAACTGTCAATGGCATAGCATCTAAAGAATTGCTGCCTAAAAACTATACGTTTAGGATGACTTATGCTTATGCTAGTAAAAACAAACAGCAGGACATAGGTGCAAATTCAACAGTTATTTTTCAAACAGTTAATGCAATTGTCCAATTGCTCAATAGCCAGGGAAATTCTATTGATACAGGCATAGTGCAATACAACGCAGGTGGATGGAAGGACTTTGGAACAACTACAAATGGCATAGCATATAAAGAATTGCTGGCAAAGAATTATAACTTCAGGATGACATATAAATCCATCAATAACACTAAAGCGCAGAATCTCGATTCCAGCAATACAGTAAGTTTCCCGACAGTTCTTTGTAATGTCAGAGTTACCAATTCATCAGGAAAATTATTGGATGATGCGATTGTAACATATTATAAAAGCGGATGGAAACCATTTGGCACCACTATTAACGGTATTACATCCAGTGAATTGTTGCCGGCAAATATAACTTTCAGAGTACAATACGGCAGTACAAGACAACAAAAGGCACAGGATATAAGGCTAAATCCTGATGTGGAGTTTAGCTTACCGTAGAGTAATTAATGGTTGAGTAGATGAGCAGTTTAAGACAGAAGAGTAAATAGTGAACAGCAAAAAGGTGATAAGAATTGTTTGATGACAGCCATTACTTGATACAAAGAGGAGTCTATTACATGAAAATAATTATAGCATTATTGATTTGCACAAGTCTTACTACTGCACAGCAGATTTCCAATAAGATAACGTTAAAAGCAAAGAATAAACTTGGGCTTCATAAGGGAATGACGAAGTGGCGCGAGAAGATGGAGCAATTTAACGTGCTTGATTTAAGAAAATCGCAAGTTGACACACTTCAAATACACAACCCATCATTGACAGCTGTTTCTGCTAAGGCTGTTGAAGATGCTATGTGCTATGATGTTCCCTTTGCATCGAAAGGGAATACTATTGAAATGTCGGTTGCCAATACTTCTGTACTATCGATAGAAGAAATTAAAGTCGAGATAATAAATACTCCAGAATGGTTGAAATTTACCGCTAAGAACGTTAATATTGCAGCTTTAAAAGCGAAGGAAGAGCAGATAGCCGTTTTTACTTTCTCTGTAGATAAATCGGCACAGGTAGACAAAAAACAGACATTGAGTTTTTCCATTACAGATAAAAGCGGTCAGCAATGGATGAAAGATATCGCAATCAAAATCGCACCTCCAGCAACGTATGAATTATTTCAAAACTATCCGAATCCGTTTAATCCGACAACGACAATCGAATATCAATTACCCGGGGCGGGAGTAAAATACTCAGTATCCTTGAAGATATACGATATCATAGGCAGGGAGGTAATGAGTCTTGTAAACGAACAGCAGGAACCGGGATATTATCAAAAAATGTTTGATGCAAGAAGATATGCCAGCGGAATGTATATTTATCGTCTTATTGCAACAGACGAACAGAATAAAAAGCATATATACCAAAAGAAAATGATCCTTCTGAGGTAAAAGAGCAGAAGCGATAATTAGAAGAATATAGGACATCCTCTAGAAATAATCTTTTTTTAGAATAAATAGTTGTAAATCAATTCGAATAATTTCTTTTCATTGCATTTCAAACGCAATCATCGTACTTTAAAAATAATTATGCAAGTAAGAGTCCATGTTTTAGTAAGCGGAATTGTACAGGGTGTAGGTTTTCGATACTTTGTATACAACAAGGCGGTTAGTTTTAGACTTACAGGATATGTGAGGAATTTATTCTCGGGCGAAGTGGAAATTGAAGTCGAAGGCGATCGTTCATTGGTTGAGGAATTTATCAACCAGGTAAAAGCCGGCCCGCGCGCTGCACATGTGACAGATGTAAAAATTGAATGGATTAAATGCACGGGAACACCGGCAGGTTTTGAAATACAATAAATGAAATCAAGAAGAAAAATAATAACAGAAAAAGATAAAATATCATCAATCCGGTTTGGATTGGGATACGACGTCCATTGTATTGTTGAAGGCCGCAAACTTATTTTAGGCGGTGTACATATACCTTCAAAAACCGGATTGCTTGGACATTCTGATGCCGATGTGCTCCTTCATGCAATATGCGATGCGCTTCTCGGCGCTGCCGCCTTGGGTGATATCGGGAAACATTTTCCCGATACAGATAAGGCATACAGAGGTATTTCCAGTTTAAAACTTCTTCGTAATGTCGGTATCCTGCTCGAGAAAAAAGGTTACCAAATAGGCAATATCGATTCTACCGTCATACTTGAACGCCCCAAAATTGCAAAGTATGTCAATCTGATGCGCCGGCGAATCGGCAAAGTACTGCATATTTCTCCGAAACAGGTTTCTATCAAAGCCACAACGCAAGAAGGACTCGGCGCTATCGGAAGAGGAGAAGGGTGTGCTGCATATGCTGTCGCATCTATTGTTGCAGGCGCCAGGGTGTAAAGCATTGGAACAATTCGTCGACACACTGATTTCTCTTAATCCGATCTGGATTTATCTTGTTGCGGCAGCGATCGCGTATATCGAAAATATTTTCCCTCCTTTTCCAAGTGATGTTATTTTAGTGGCTGCGGGTTATTTATGCGCTGCGGGGCGTGTTGATTTCTGGTTTATGCTTTTTATATCGACGCTGGGCAGTGCAGCCGGTTTTATGACAATGTACAAAATAGGATTTTGGTTCGGATTGAAAGTCCTGGAGACAAAAAGATTCAAATTCCTCAAGCTGGATCAAATTCATAAAGTTGAAGCATGGTTCCAAAAGTACGGTTATCTTGTTGTCGTAGTAAACAGGTTTCTTGCGGGTACACGGGCTGTCATAGCTTTTTTTACAGGTTTATCAAACCTGTCGTTCTGGAAAACGACATTACTTGCCTGTATAAGCTCGCTGATATGGAATACTATTCTTATCTTTGCCGGCAGGTCATTGGGTGCAAATTGGCGCGCAATTTCGCCGTATCTGGAGACTTACGGCCAGACAGTACTGATAATCTCAATAATTGTGATCATGTTTATGATAGGTTATCAATATTTCAGAAATAGAAAACAAGAATAGCCGGAGTGAAACGTGCTCGATTTCCTTAATCTTGCTGATATAAAAGTATTCCATTTCATAAATACTTCACTGTCCAATCCTGTCTTTGATTTAATAATGCCGTTCTTAACCGACCTGAATAAACAGCGAATTGTGCTTGTAATCGTTGCAGTATTGCTTCTCTGGATGCTTATTCGTGGAAATCGATCGGTACGCCTGGCAGCCGTTCTGCTCATTGTTACAATTATCATAAGCGATCAATTAAACAGCTCGGTTATAAAATTCTGGCTGACACGGCCAAGGCCCTGTCACGTTTTTCATGATATACACCTGCTGGTCAGCTGCGGCAGCGGATATTCATTTCCCTCTTCTCACGCAGTTAATAACTTTGCAGGCGCGCTTATTCTGGCATATTTTTTTCCTCGAGCAAAATGGTGGTTCTTTGGATTTGCAGCAATCGTTGCATTCTCACGAGTTTATGTCGGCGTGCATTATCCTAGTGATGTGATCGGCGGTGGAGTTATCGGATTTGTGGTCGGCGGCTTTGTTTTGTTTGTCTTTATAGTGCTTGAAGATATTTGGTATTTAAGAACGCACCGTAAGCTGCAGAAAGGCGATTCTTGACAGTTTTATCAAAAGATATTCCCATTCAAGATAGGACAATATTTCGAATATGTACGGCAGTTATATCCGGATTGCTTCTCGGTTTCTCTTTTCCACCTTCGCCGTTCTATTCAATTGCGTATGTTGCATTCATTCCATTTTTTTATCTTTTTGCGTGCTTTAACTCGTACAGCAGGATAATAAAATATTCATACTTATTTTTATTCGTCTTTCATATTCTGACGGTATATTGGACCGGCGGATATATAGTAGGAAAAGATGTCTGGATGATGACAGCAGGCGCAGCAGTTATGCTGATACACCCTATGTTTTTTCTGCCGTTCATTTTATTGTCTTTTTATGTAAAGAAAAGGCTTGGACTTGTTCCCGGCCTTACAGCGTTCGCTTTGTTCTGGACATCATTTGAATATCTTCATTCAATGGGCGAATATTCATTTCCATGGCTTACAATAGGCAACAGCCAGGCTTATGATTTGAATCGTATTCAAATTATAGAGTATTCATCTGTCTACGGATTGACACTCATAATATTTGCATTCAATGTTCTCGCTTTTATATTACTCTGGAAAATGGCAGGCAACAATTGGAAACTTCGATCATTGCCGGTATACGTCGTATTAATTCTGCTGGTGGTTATTTATTTTACTCCTGCTATATACGGGAGATGGATCATTGAAAAAGAGAAAAATGAAACACAAAGTTCTATTCGTATCGGCGTCATTCAGCCTGACCTCGATCCATGGGATAAATGGGGCAGAGAATCGGGAGAAAAGTGGGTATCATACCTTGATCAATTAAATACATATATCGAAGAAACAAAAATAATTGCCCGCTCAAAGCCGGATATTGTAATTTGGCCGGAGACAGCTATTCCATTCCATATCCTGATGCCGAGATATTCTGCATACTTATCGTCAATTAAATTGCTGGTCGATACATTAAAACTGCCGGTATTAACAGGTCTGCCTACTATTGAGTATTTCGATTCGCTTAGCGCACAGGCAACAGCAAAAAGTTTTTTAGGATCCGATATCTTTTATGAATCATATAACTCAACGATTCTTATCCAACCAAAGTTTTTGACAGGACCTGTTCATAGAAAATCCATTTTAGTGCCATTTGCCGAGCGTATTCCATATGCAGAGACTTTTCGTTTTTTGATCGAGCCGCTTAAGTGGAATGTAGGAATTTCAAGCTGGGGAAAAGGAGGGGATACATTAATCTATATGCTTCATTTAAAAAATGAAGATACGATAAAATTTTCCGCTATGGTTTGCTATGAATCAGCATATCCTAACTATGTGAAAGAATTTGTGAAGCGCGGTGCGGAATTTCTCGTGATTGTTACGAATGACAGTTGGTGGGGAAATACTTCAGGCGCATATCAGCATGCTTCATTTGCATCGCTGAGAGCTGTGGAAACACGCCGATGGGTGGTTCAGTGCGCTAACGGCGGAATTTCTTTGATCGTCGATCCTACAGGCACTACGCACTTTGCGACAAAGTTATATAGTAAAACTCAATTTGTCGGTGATATTTATTTAAGATCGGAAAAGACATTCTATGTAAAATATGGAGACGTAGCCGGAAAACTATGTCTTGCGGCATCTGTTATGATGCTTATAACGGCTGTTCTACAAAAAAGAAAGAGAAAATGAAACTAAGCAGCCCGGGGCAATTCTGGAGATAATATTGAATATAGCATGAAATACGAATACCGTGGATATTTACAGTTGGTTCTCTGCAAAAAATAGGAGTTGATATGGACAACAATACAAATAATAATGGCAATCGAACAGGCTATGATGAACGGCAGGATCACCAGCTTAAAGGGCTTCTTTCTGCACAGGAGGATATATGGCGTGTCTTTCGTGTTATGGCGGAATTGGTTGAAGGTTTCTCGATGATGTCACAACAAAAAAATCTTGTTTCTGTCTTTGGTTCTGCCCGGACAAAATCGGATCATCCGTATTATCAGCTTGGTGTACAAGTATCAAAGGAATTAGTAAAACAGGGATTTAATATTCTCACCGGAGGCGGTCCCGGGCTTATGGAGGCTGCGAACAAAGGTGCTCAAGAACAGAGGGGAGCTTCGGTAGGTGTCGCAATCGAACTGCCGCAAGAACAATATTCGAACGATTATATCGATAAAGGCCGCCTTCAGAGCTTCAGGCACTTTTTTGTAAGAAAAGTGATGTTCGTAAAATATGCACATGGTTTTGTTGTGATGCCCGGTGGATTTGGCACGCTTGACGAATTGTTTGAGGCGATAACACTTGTGCAAACAACGAAGACAGAACCATTCCCGATAGTACTTATGGGTTCGGATTACTGGAAGGGCCTTGTTGATTGGATAAAAACAACTCTGATAAAGGAAAAGATGATTTCTCCGGAAGATCTGAATCTCTTTCATGTTACAGACGATCCTGTTGAAGCGGCCAAAATCATAGCAGATTTTTACAAGAAACGCGTAATGACAACGAATTTTTAGAGTTTTTTTTGATGCTTTTTCCCATAGGGAGGAAATTTTCTTGCTTCTTCAATAGGCATTGTGTATATTATACAAGTAGATGTTGATAGCCCGATGTAAACGGGCTATTTTTTTTGGAATCAAGAAATTGATGGATTTACAGCATAAAATCGAAGAAATAGCGGAACCTTTTCTTCGTCATATAGATGCATTTATAATCGATATTAAGATTGTACCTGCAGAGCAACGAAAGGTTGTGAAGCTCTATATAGATACGGATAAAGGTATTACAATAGGACAGTGCTCAGAATTAAGCCGTCAAATAAGTGCTGCCCTGGAAGTTCAGGATATTATTCCGGGCTCATATGTTCTTGAAGTGTCTTCACCGGGATTAAAAGAAACGCTCAAATTATTGCGGCAATACAGGAAAAATATTGGGCGGAAATTTAGATTACAATTTAAAAAAGATAATGGTGTCGGAGAGATTGTAGCAAAACTTGCCGGAATAGAAAACGAACGGTTGACATTTGTAACAGGCAAAAACGAGATATATACAATTCCGTTTAACGAGATTATTGAATCAATAGAAGAGCTTCCCTGGTAAAAGACAGGACGATTGCTCTGCAGTTTGGAGGTAAGATGAATCACGATATAGTTGAGTCGTTTGCACAAATGGTCCGAGAAAAAGGAATCGATAAAGATATCCTCATCGGCATTGTGGAAGATATTTTCGGCATGATGGTAAAGAAAAAATATGGGCCCAACACTAAACATGATGTTGTGGTCAATATGGATAAGGGAGACATCGAAATTTATATAGAAAAAGAAGTTGTCGATGTAGTGGAAGATCCATCTGCTCAGATATCTGTAGCGGAAGCCCGCAAGAAATCAGGAGACGATTTAGCCCCCGGGGAAGAGTTTGTCGAAATCGTTCCACTTGTAGATTTTGGCAGACGTCTTGTAATAAGTGCGAAACAGAATTTAAATCAGCGAATTAAAGAAATCGAACGTGATGCAATATTCAGTGAATATACGAATTCAATCGGGGAGATCGTAGTAGGGGAGATTTACCAGATAAGAAAAGGAAAAGGAGAGATTCTTGTAATTCACAATAAAAATGAATTGCTTCTTCCCAGAACAGAACAAATTTATAAAGAACGTTATAAAAAAGGCGATACGATCCGCGCGATAGTGAAGGAAGTTCGAAAAAGCGCAGGGAATCCGACGGTAATTATTTCTCGAACGGATCCGGGATTTCTCATGCGTTTGTTTGAAATCGAAATTCCGGAAGTATATGACGGTATTATCGAGATCAAACGGATCGCACGTGAACCGGGTGATAGGGCAAAAGTTGCAGTGCTTTCACATGATGAAAGGATCGATGCAGTAGGCGCTTGTGTTGGAATGAAAGGTGTGCGTATTCATGCCATTGTGCGCGAATTAAATAATGAGAATATAGACGTTATCAATTTTACGGAAGATCCCGTAGTCTTCATTCAGCGAGCACTTTCACCTGCAAAGCTCAAAGATATTCAAATAGATTTGGAGAATAAAAAGGCAAATATTCTTGTGTCAAGCGATCAAGTGTCGCTTGCAATCGGGAAAGGCGGGCAAAATGTCCGCCTGGCTTCAAAATTAACCGGATTCGAGTTAATTGTTCAGAAAGAGGGCGGTGAAGAAGAAGAGTACGACATGGACCTTTCAGAATTTCGTGAAGAACTTGGCGATGTTCTCTTTCATAAGTTCTTCGATGAGAATTACAAATCAGTGCGTGATATTCTTAAGACTCCAAAAGACGATCTTGTCAATACACTTGGTATTGAACCGAATAAAGTTGAGGAAATTATTACTATGTTGAAGAAGGGTTTTGAAGAAGCAGAAGTTGAGAATGAAGAAGAAGTGGATGAATTGCTGGCAGAACTTGAAGAGTCGAGTAAATCGGAAGGCGCAGATACAAACGAAACTTCTTCAAAAAAGAATGCAGTAGAAGAAACGAATACTGCAAAAGCAGAAGAAGTAAAGACGGAAGGCGAGTAAAAACGGCCGGATTTCGTATGTAATGAGAGAAAAGAAGAATGCCTGAACAAAAGTCAAAAAAAATCAAAGTCTTTAATCTCGCAAAAGAGTTGAATTTGTCGAGCGAGACAATCATTGACTTTCTGAGAAAGAAAGACTTTGAAATAAAGTCGCATATGTCTATAGTGACCGACGAAATGATGCCGGTCATTATGGGACATTTTAAAAAGGACAAGGAAGTAGCAGACCGACATCAACGCAAACTTCAGGAATTCCGTTCAACTCGAAAAAAAGAATCTCTTGAAAAAGCAGCAGAGAAGGTGGAAGTCAAACCTTCTGCGAAAGAGGAAACTCCCTTACCGGTAGTAGAAGAGGCAAAACCGTCAATAGAAGAAATTGAAGTTAAATCGGTTAAAGAGATTCCCCAGATAAAAGAAGATAAAAAAGCAGAAAAGACAGAAGAATTTGCATTTAAGGAAAAAACGGAAGTACAAGCTCCTCCTGAACCAATTATTCAAGTAGAAGAGAAACCGGAAAAGCCCAAAAAAATAGCAGAGGAGCCGGTTGCTAAGGGGAAACCGATATCATCGAAGAAAAGAGTATTACAATCTCCTTTGGAGGCTGCACTTGCCCGGCCGCAGCGCGGATTAACAATCAAAGGTAAAATTGATTTAAAGCCTGCAAAAATCGTACAAAAACCGGACATTAAAGAAGAAAAGAAGAGGAAAAAGAAAAAGAAAAAAGTCCGGGAAGAAGTGAGGCGGTCAAAAACTTCGACTGCTAAAACGGAAGATGAAGAAGAAACGAAAACACGCAAGCGAAAGCGAGTTCGACGGGCTGAAGTTAATGAAGATGAAGTTGCTAAAGCTATTCGTGAGACTCTTGCTGATTCGGGAGATGAGTTGGCGGTTGCCCGTGCAGCAATTAGAAAAAAGAAAAAAGAGAGAAGAGAAGAAGAGGAACAGAAAAAGCTCGATCAGCTGGAATATGATCGGATGCGAATTAAAGCTACAGAATTCGTTACAGTTGGCGAACTTGCTAATTTGATGAGAGTCTCCGTTGCTGAAGTAATACAAAAAGTAATGGGCCTTGGTATTATGGTTTCAATTAACCAGAGATTAGACAAAGATACTATTACTCTCGTTGCGGATGAATTTGGATTTTTAGTTGATTTTGAAGAAGAGTTTACATCGGATGCGCTGTCGGATATCGAAGATGATGAAGAGTCGCTTCTCCCGCGGCCGCCCGTTGTCACGATAATGGGTCATGTCGATCATGGAAAAACTTCTTTACTTGACAATATCCGGAATACAAATGTCGTTGCGGGTGAATCAGGCGGGATTACACAACATATCGGCGCCTACGAGGTTTCAGTAGGCGATGGGAAACAAATAACTTTCCTTGATACTCCCGGTCACGAGGCATTCACGGCGATGCGAGCAAGAGGGGCGCAGATGACGGACATTGTCGTGCTTGTAGTTGCAGCTGATGACAATGTGATGCCTCAGACTGTAGAAGCGATCAGTCATGCACAGGCGGCAAAAGTACCTATTGTTGTGGCAATTAATAAAGTAGATAAACCGGAAGCAAATCCTGAAAGAATTAAGCAGCAATTAGCCGAACGCGGACTGCTTGTTGAGGAGTACGGTGGAAAGAATCAGGTAGTTGAACTTTCTGCAAAGAAAGGGACAAATGTACATTTACTGCTGGAAAAAATCCTGCTTGAAGCAGAGATGCTTAATATCAAGGCAAATCCAAATCGTGAAGCACGCGGAACACTCGTCGAAGCGGAATTAGACAAGGGAAAAGGAATTATAGCAACGATTCTAGTTCAAAAAGGAACTCTGCGTATCGGTGATTCATTTGTATGCGGTGTTTGGAGTGGACGTGTCCGTGCAATGTTTAATGAAAGAGGCCAGCGTGCAGAATTAGCAACGCCTTCGCAGCCGGTTCAAGTCATTGGATTTGACGGTATTCCACAGGCCGGTGATGATTTAATCGGCATTGAAGATGAACGCCAGGCACGGGAAATAAGCCTTACACGCCAGCAGTTGAAAAGGGAGCAGGATTTCCGCCAGAGCCGGCGTGTTACACTAGATGATATTTCGCAACATATAAAAGACGGTCAGGTGCGCGATCTACCCGTTATTGTTAAAGCCGATGTAGACGGTTCTGCCGAAGCTTTATCGGATTCCTTGATGAGGCTTTCGACCAAAGAAGTCAAAGTACAGGTTATTTACAAAGGTGTAGGCGGTATTTCAGAATCGGATGTATTACTTGCCATGGCTTCAAGTGCGGTGATCATTGGATTCCATGTCCGGCCAAACCTTAAAGCGAGACAACTCGCACAAAAAGAAGACGTAGATATCAGAATTTATAATATTATCTATGATGCAATCAACGAGGTAAGGAATGCACTGGAAGGTATGCTGGCTCCAACAATTACAGAAGAGGTTACTGCAACTATAGATGTCAGAGATGTATTTAAAATATCGAGGATTGGAACAATAGCCGGATGTTATATACGCGATGGAAAAATATCACGCAATAATCATGTACGACTCGTGCGTGACGGTGTAGAAGTATTTGATGGTACGATAGCATCTCTCAAACGGTTTAAAGAGGATGTACGAGAAGTGGAACAGGGATTTGAATGCGGTATTGGTCTTGATAATTACAACGATATCAAGAACGGCGATATTATTGAAGCATATAAAACCGTTGAAACAAAACGGAAATTGGATTAAAGGACAGAACATGTCGGTTCGCGCTCAAAAAGTGGGGTCGCTCATTAAGGAAGAGCTGAGTATGCTGCTTCAACGCAACTACAGCATGTCGGAATACGGTTTTTTAACCGTGACAGATATTATAATGAGTCCTGATCTCAGAATTGCAAAAGTTTATATCAGTGTTTATGGTGATGCTGAACGGAAAAAGAAAAGCTTTGCCATGCTGGAAGCTCATAAAACATCCATACGATCAATACTTGGCCATTCTGTCCGATTAAGATACACGCCAGAAATTATCTTTTATTTGGATGAGACTGTAGATAAGGCGTTGAAACTCGAAAATATATTCAAAAAAATTCACGAACAAGATTCAAAAAATGAAGAAAATAATACCGAAGAGAAATGAGTGATTCGAATGTACAGAGTTATGACTATTCAGGCGAGGGATTAGTTCTCTTTATTGATAAATATTTGTTCTGGACATCCTTTGATGTCGTCAGGAAAGTACGTTCAATATTTAATGTACGAAAAGTCGGGCATGCAGGAACACTAGATCCGCACGCGACCGGATTAATGATTGTTTGCACAGGAAAAAAGACAAAAAGTATAGAGCAGTTTGTGCAATTGGAAAAAGAATATGCAGGTTCGTGTAAGATAGGCATCAGAACACCGAGTTTCGATATGGAAACTGAGGCGAGTGAATTAAAAGATATTTCCGCAGTAAATGAACAGCAAATAGACGATGTAGCAAAAAGTCTTTTTGGAAAACAATTGCAATTACCGCCAATGTATTCGGCGGTAAAATTTGGCGGTAAACCTTTATATCAATATGCGCGTTCAGGAAAAACCGTGGAGCGGACTGAGCGCGAAATAGATGTTATAAAATTTGATATTTTAAAGTTTCACGCTCCTTACATAGATTTTTGTGTTGTGTGCTCAAAAGGTACCTATATTCGATCATTAATTGATGAAATGGGAGTTCGTTTAGGATGCGGTGCAACGCTAACTGCATTGAGGCGAACACGTATTGGTGAATATAACGTAGAAGGATCAAAAACCATTGAACAATTAATAGAATGGCAGAATACAAATTTAAGTCAAGAGCACAGAGAACATGAAGCTGTCTCGGTACATTAACGATATTCCCTTTGACAGGAATTCTGTTGTAACGGTCGGAACATTTGATGGAGTACATCTCGCTCATCAAAAAATAATCGGAAAAGCGGTAAGGCTTGCGAAAGAACGCAATGGCCGAAGCGTCGTTGTGACCTTCGAACCGCATCCGCGCGAAGTGCTCGATAAGACAAAAGATATGAAACTCCTGACGACATTGCAGGAGCGGCAGAATTTATGTGAGCAGCTGGGTGTAGATTGGTTTGTTGTGATTGAATTTGACAAATCGTTTTCACAGCAAAGTTTTCGTGATTTTTATGTTAAGTATCTTGTTAACGATATCGGAATAAGTGTTATCGTGGAAGGATATGATCATCACTGGGGGAGGAACCGTGAAGGTAATATCGAGGTGCTTAAACAAATTGGAAAAGAGTATGGATTTGATGTTGTTAATATTGAGCAGTTTAAGTATAACGGTATTCCGGTAAACAGCTCTATGATTCGAAATGAATTGATGAATGGGTCTGTTGAAGTATGTGCTGCGTTTTTAGGCAGGACATATGCGTTATTTGGGAAAATCGTTTCGGGCGATAGGAGAGGACGTTCTCTTGGTTATCCTACTGCAAATGTTGATCTTTCTTCAAATAAAAAGATTTTGCCTAAAAACGGTATTTATTTTGTTCAGGTGCGGATTGGTGAAAATAGATACTTTGGGATGGCAAGTATTGGTGTAAGGCCGACGTTTCATTCGGACGGGGAATGCGTTTTCGAAGTAAATATTCTTGATTTCGATCAGGATATTTATGGATGCGATATTAGAGTCGATTTTTTACAGCGCTTGAGAGATGAAAAGAAGTATGATTCAGCCGACAAGCTCATTCAACAGATGCATCAAGACGAAAAGTTAAGTCGTGAATTAAAATTTAAATATCAAAATATTGCATAAAACATTTATTGAACAATAAAATTTAAAAGGAGTCACAATGCCACTTACATCTGAACAGAAAAAGGAATTTGTCCGTAAATACGGCAAGAATTCCACAGATACAGGGACAGCAGAAGTTCAAATTGCCATATTAACGGCGACTATCAACAGCCTTACTCCGCATTTTGATTCATTTAAAAAGGACCATCATGCACGATTAGGATTATTGAAATTGGTAGGCAAAAGAAGAAGATTGCTGGAATATTTAACAAAGAAAGATATAAACCGATATCGAAAGATCATTAAAGAGCTTGAGATTCGAAAATAAATCAACGCAATAAGTCAATCAGCATTTGTTAGTGCATATTATTTAGAGAAAGAAGCAGGTACCAATGAAGGTAACGAAGGAAATAAAACTCAACGGAAAAACATTTTCGCTGGAAACAGGAAGGTTTGCGAAGCAGGCTCACGGCGCTGTCATGATTCGCTATGGAGATACGATGGTTTTAGCGACAGTAGTTAGTGAATGCGAAGCAAAGGAAGGCAGGGATTTCTTTCCATTACAGGTTGAATATAGAGAAAAGACGGCTGCTGCCGGGAAAATTCCCGGCGGTTTCTTTAAACGCGAAGGCCGTCCGACAGAAAAAGAAATTATTTCCTCCCGCTTGATTGATAGGCCGATACGCCCGATGTTCCCTAAAGGATATATGAATGAAACTCAGGTTCTTGTAACTGTATATTCTTCCGATATGGAACATGATGGAGATGTACTCGGAGCCTGTGCAGCATCCGCTGCATTGATGATTTCGGATATTCCGTTTGATGGTCCTATAGCAGAAGTACGCGTAGGGCGCGTAGATGGAAAATTTATTCTGAATCCAACGTTCAAAGAATTGGAAAAAAGTGATCTGGATATTACTGTTGCAGGAACGATTGATTCGATTGTTATGGTTGAGGGTGAGGCTGCTGAATCTTCCGAATCAGATTTACTTGAGGCGCTTCGTTTGGGACATGAAGCAATCAAAGACCTTTGCAATGTTCAGATTGACCTGGCTAAGGAAATAAATAAAGTAAAACGAACTTTGGTTCCATCTGAGATTCCGGAAGGACTGACTGAAAAAGTGAAGACTCTAGCGGAAATAAAATTGAAGCAATTGAGTCGCACGGTAATGACGAAAGAAGAACGGTCTGAAGCAACACAACAAGTATACGGCGATGTAAAGACATCTTTGGCTGAGGAATATCCGGAAAAAGAATTGATTATTGAGGAATTAATCCATGATATTGAACGAGATGCAATGCGCTCGACAATTCTTAACGATGGTAAACGTCTTGATGGACGGGGTCTAAAAGATATAAGGCCAATAACATGTGAAGTTGGAATTCTACCGAGGACGCATGGATCGGCACTTTTTACTCGCGGAGAAACACAGAGCCTGACAACGGCAACACTTGGTACAAAAATGGATGAACAGATACTCGAGGGTTTGTTACCGGAGACAACAAAGCGTTTCATGCTGCATTACAATTTTCCGCCGTTCAGTGTTGGAGAGGTTGGGCGCATAGGTTCAACCGGCAGACGCGAAATAGGACATGGTAATCTTGCCGAACGCTCATTGAAACGATTAATACCTGCGGAATCTGATTTTCCTTATACAATCCGGATTGTCTCCGATATTCTCGAATCGAACGGTTCTTCATCTATGGCAACCATATGTGCAGGTACTCTGGCAACATTTGATGCAGGTGTTCCGATGCCTCGTCCGGTTGCAGGTATTGCTATGGGATTGGTAAAAGAATCCGACCAGGTAGCCATCCTGAGTGATATTCTTGGAAATGAAGATCACCTGGGAGACATGGATTTCAAGGTTGCAGGAACAAGCAAAGGAATTACTGCATTTCAAATGGATATCAAGATTAAAGGAATTTCATTGCAGATTCTGGAAGAGGCATTAGCTCAGGCTAAAGATGGGAGAATGTATATTCTTGATATTATGTCAAAGACTCTTTCAGCCGCACGTCCGGAACTATCTATATATGCGCCGCGTCTGCAGACTGTAAAGATACCAGTTGATATGATCGGCGCACTAATTGGACCGGGCGGTAAGAATATTCGTCAGCTTGTTAAAGATAGCGGTGCAGAGATCAATATTGAAGATGACGGAACAGTGACGGTTGCTGCAGTTGAAAAAGAATCTGCTGATAAAGCAATGGAGTATATCCGCAGTCTTACCGAGCTGCCCGAAGTTGGTAGAGTATACAAAGCAACAGTCAAGAAGATTACAGATTTTGGTGCTTTTGTGGAAATTCTTCCGGGCAAGGAAGGTTTGGTTCATGTTTCTCAACTTGATGTACAGCGCATAGATAAAGTTGAAAACTTTTTAAAAGTTGGAGATGCAATAGAAGTCAAGCTTATGCATGTTGATGCAGATGGAAAAATGAGTTTGAGTAGAAAAGCATTATTGCCCGGCGGTGAAAATGCTCATGAAGAAATGAAACGTTCACGCGAACGCAAAAAAACAGATAGCCATGGAGGGAGGAGCGAGAGGCATTCTCGTCAGCATCACTGATTATTGCACTTCCTTAAATTCTTATTCGTACATCGCAAGAAGCAGAAGTGCGATGCGCGGAATATATCATGAATCTTATCATACCACAGGTTGTTGATCTCCAAGGAACTCGTTATATTCCCGGTGATAAATCTATTTCTCACCGTGCGCTTATGATCGGCTCTATTGCCGATGGTGTTTCAGAAATAAGCTGTTGTTCACGTGCAGCTGATCCAATGAGTACACTGTCTTGCATCAGGCAGATTGGTCTGAATATCGAGGATCATGGCAGTGAAATCGTCATCCATGGGAATGGCCGGTATGGTTTGCAAGCTTCATCTAAACCTTTAAATGCAGGGAATTCCGGAACCACCATTCGTTTAATTTCTGGAATTCTTGCAGGTCAGCATTTTTCTTCTGTCATCTCTGGTGACTCTTCACTTTCTCAACGGCCTATGAAGAGGATTATAGATCCTCTTCGACTTATGGGCGCAAAAATAAATGGAACAGATAAAAATACAGCTCCGATAAGAATCGAACCGGTAGATCGCCTTCACGCAATTAATTATACTCTGCCGGTACCCAGTGCACAGGTGAAATCTTCAATCATTTTTGCAGGACTTTTTGCTGATAACGTAACGTCTGTCATCGAGAAAACACAATCAAGAGACCATACGGAGCGGATGCTCGGTCTTACAACAAAGTACGAAAATGATTGTTTTGTGATCGATGTACATCCTGATCTAAAAATAGAAGGAAAGAAGTTCTTTGTTCCAGGTGATATGTCGTCGGCGGCATTTTTACTATCTGCCGGATTAATTATACCCGGATCAAATCTCAGAATCAATAACGTTGGACTTAATCCGACACGAAGACGTATTTTAAATATCTTTATTTCAATGGGCGGCAGTATTGATATCGAGAATAAAAGAATAATTGCAGGCGAACCTATTGGTGACCTTGTAGTTAAATCGTCAGAATTAAAAAGCAATCTTAACCTCCATGGATCAGAAGTTATTGATCTTATTGATGAGATTCCTATTCTTGCCGTTACTGCACTTTTTGCAGATGGATTATTTCAGATTCATGATGCACGGGAACTACGCATGAAAGAAACCGATCGTATATCGGCAATAGTAAATAATCTGCGTTTACTTGGATGCGAAGTGGAAGAATATGAAGACGGCTTTTCATTTGAAGGATGCAAGGAATACTCAGGCAATATGCTTCCAAGTTATGGTGACCATCGGATTGCAATGGCTTTTGGTATCGCTGGCACCAGAATAAAAAATGTTACAATACAGGACACGGAATGTGTGGATATTTCTTTCCCGGGATTTTGGAAAGAAATATTGTCATCGGGAAAATTATAAGTATTTAGATTTTACATTATGGTTGAGCAAGACTACTATCCTTGAAGACACGTTTTTTATTCTAAATTAATTATTTGATGCATGAATTTATCAATAACAAGTTCATCGCGAAGCCAGCGCAAAAATTCCAATCCATATTTATTCAAATAATAGATGAGGTTTATTTCCCTTTCCTGTAACTTTGAATGAGGAAATAAATTTACCGAAACTTTGTCTAATTGTCTGAGAGAGATATCGTGCTGCCTTTTTTGTGCAGCATAGGTCTTTTCTTTTAATGCATGAAGAGAAGTCTGCATTCGTGAGAGTGTATTTTCCATTGCAGGTATAAGTGTTGGATCTATTGAATCCAGACCATCTTTTAAACTTGTAAGACTTTCTGTTATAGTTCCGGATGTATTAGTAAATAATTCTTCGACTTTGAAATCAGAGATTTCGCTTGCTACTTTCACTTTAAGAAGCTCGATATCGCCTAAAAAATCATCAACACGAAGATTGAATTTATCGATCACTTTTTGAATTCGCTCTTCTATAATTGTCGCACTGGCTCGCGGATAAATGATCGGAGCAGGTATGTTAAAATGATTGTAAAGCGACTTGAATTGAGCAAAATATGCGATTTCGGATGGACCCGCAACATATGCCAATGTGGGGAAAAGATAATCCTGACAGATTGGTCGCAATACTACATTCGGACTGAATAGATTAGGATCCGAGTGCAATAAACCCAGCACCTCATCAAGTGAAAACGTTTTTCTAGTACCTTTAAGAGAAAATCCGTCAGGGTGGGGTTCTAATGCATATCTGCCGCCGTTATGAAACATAAAGAGATTTACAGGTCGGGGTTTCACCTGAGCATGATATTGCTGCTCAATAAGCTCGCTTTGAGTAATGACAAGTTTACATGTGCATGAAATGTTTTTCAGCTCTTGTTCAAAAATAGGAGTGAGAATTTCCTTTGTTGTTGAGTTATGTGGATCGAAGAAAATCAATCCGGAATCTTCCAGCAAAACACTGAAAAGATGAATAAATGCCCGTCCAAATGTCATACCTTTTTGATAAGCTGTTTCAAAAAGCTCGATTACCTTTGGAGAGTATTCTGTTGGTAATATAGACTGCCGGAGGCTGTCAAACAATGTTGTTATGGAATCATCAAAACATATTTTACCAACAGCACCGATGTTCTTGACACTTGTCTTAAATTCATATTGATATTGAATGCGAATAAGTTCGTTAGCAGAATTAAAGAGCGTAAAGGAAGATACTTCTTCAATATCATGATCTTCACCTTCAAGCCAAAATACCGGAACAAAGTTAAAATCCGGATATTGCTTGGAAAGACGATCAACAAGCTTAAGTGTAGTAAGTGTTTTATAAAGCGTGTAAAGAGGCCCGCTGAATAAACCGACTTGTTGGCCTGTAATGACTGCAACCGTATTCTCGTTAAGAAGAAGATCAATGTTTGCCAAGGTTTTGACACCGCAATGGTAATCACGGTTCTGATTTAAAAGGACTTGGACAAGTGTTGATCGGTCAATCGATCGTTGCGAGACAATGTCGATATTTGATCTCCAATGTTTCTCGTCACGGAAATCGCCGGAAAAAAAATTCTTTACATGGGAATAGTTACTGATATAGTCAATAAACAGGCGTGAGAAGCCTGTATCATCGGATTGAAGCTCATTATAAGGGATATAGTTCATATGCATGTTCTAAAAAGAAAGAATACTAATTAAATATATTATTACTTGAGAGAAAGAACAATGCGTTCCATGAGTTCGGAAAAACGTTCAGTCATTTTGTTTCCTGTTTTAGTTACATCCGTATGTGTTAGTTTTTCCGAAGAAATTCCGGCCGCTAAATTTGAGATGAGCGAAATCCCGATAGTTTTAATGCCCAAACTATGCGCAAAAAAAACTTCTGGGACAGTTGACATACCAACGGCGTCGACACCGATTCTTTTAAGCATTTTAATCTCTGCCGGTGTTTCGTAAGAAGGACCAATGAGCCAGCAGTATGTACCTAGGTGTAACGGTATTTTAATTTTTGAAGCGCATTGAAGCGCCAATTGCTTCATTTCCGCATCAAAATAGTTAAAATGTTTCTGTTTTAGAAGTTTAGAATTGTTACAGCTAATAGGTAACTGAACAAATGCAAGATTAAGAATGTCCTGAATCAGCACAAGATCGCCTACATTAAAAAAATTATTAATACCACCTGCCGCATTTGTGATAATTAGCTTCTTGATTCCTAGTTGATGTGAAAAAAAGATAGGAAAAGCTGTTCGCTCGATAGACCCGGTTTCATAAAAATGGACCCGTCCTTGAAAGACAAGCAGGGGTATGGAACAAAGATTATCTCTATGCCAATATCCAAAAATCAGTTTTCCAGCATGCCCTTGAACTGATGAAATAGGAAAATTCGGTATATCTGAGAAATCGATTTCAGATGCTGTATCAATTCTTCTAATTAAATTACCAAGACCTGAACCAAGTATTAATGCGATTTGAGGCCGGAAATCTGTAACTTGTCTTATAAAATTTATTGCTTCCTGGACTTCCTTTCCCGCAATATTAATAGACCCATTCATTGAATGATATATCTCGTGCTTATTTACTATCACAGGAAAGGTTCATAGCAATTCCGGCACCTTGCTTCATAGATGTCTCTTGCACCTACTATGACTCTTTCGTGTCTGTTTACAATACGCTGTGTTCGATCGGCCGGATTTCCACATACTACGCAGATTGCTAAGGTTTTGGTTATATATTCCGCAACAGCAAGGAGTTGCGGCATCGGTTCAAAGGGTTTTCCAGTATAATCTTGATCAAGACCTGCAACGATAACACGTTTTCCTTCATCGGCCAGTTGATTGCATACATCAACAATGTTTTGTTTAAAAAATTGTCCCTCATCAATGCCTATTACCTGAGCATCATTTCCAAGGTTAAGAATTTCAGCAGCATCATCTACGACTTGAGCGATAATTGATTGCTCGCTATGAGATGTAATATTTTCTGCGCTATATCGAGTATCGATCTTTGGTTTAAAGATTGCAATTTTCTGTTTGGCTATTTGTGCCCTTCGTAAGCGGCGGATAAGCTCTTCTGTCTTTCCGCTAAACATACAACCACATATGACTTCAATCCAACCGGTATTACGTGGAACGTTATGTAGGGTCGAGGTATCCATTGGAATAAAATAATTTAATTAGATTGTCTTAAATTGATTCCAGAAAAAGCAAAAGGAAGAAGCGAGTTGATTTTCATAATTTTAGATCGATTCTTTGCTTTCATCATGATAAAATCGATATTACCGGCAAGCTCGAATATTACCTGCCTGCACGCACCGCAAGGTGGAGTAATATTATAATCATCCGAGACGATTGCAATAGCCTTGAATTTTGTAGCGCCTTGAGAAATTGCTTTAAAGATCGCAACACGTTCTGCACAAATAGTTAAGCTGAAAGAACTGTTCTCAATATTGCAGCCTGTAAATATCTGGCCGTTAGTTGTGAGGATTGCGGCACCGACACGAAACTTCGAATAAGGGGCATATGCATTTAGTTTTGCTTTTTGTGCCGCTTCGATAAGTTCCCGATATTCTTTTTTCATAGTATGATCAATGAACGACAAAATATTTGTCGAGAATTGTTGAAAAATATAGAGAAGATTAGACTGAGAAGCAATGTCGGCTAATGGCTGTAGAATGTATAAATTAAAAGGCTGATTATAGTGTAAAAGAAGTTAATTCTACGTTAAATATTTATTAAAGGAATTTGTCTTTTAATTCCACAACACGCAGTTGAAAAAATTCATATTGGAAAGTTGTCGGATAACTGGAATATAGCTTGAAGTAGAAGTTCATTGTAATTTAGCCTTTTAATCTTTATATTTTAAAAAAAATAAGCGGGCATTAATGTGAAAAAAACAAAATTTAAGAGGATACTTAAAATTCTTGGTATTATTTTTGCCGTAATAATCATTTTCATTGTTATCATAGATAACTTCATTATGCCGACTTATGTGCAGAAAGGGGAGACAACAAAGGTTCCGGATGTTGTTGGCTTGCCGGTTGCCGAAGCGAAGAAAAAGCTTCTTGATTTTGGTCTTGAGCCGAAAGAAGCAGAATATAAAAATGATAAACGATATAAGACAGGCACAGTAATCCTGCAGAATCCGATTGCCGAGTCAGAAGTAAAATATGGGAGAGGTGTCTATTTGACGATCAGCGGGGGAGAGGAACTCGTTAATGTTCCGAATTTGAGAGGTAAATCCACACGTGAAGCATCTTTCAATTTAGAACGATGTGGCCTTAAAATCGGATCTATATCCTATGAACCATCGGAAGATATTTTTCCCAATACAATAATTCGTCAAGGAATTCAACCAAATAAGAAAGTAACAAGCGGAAGCCGAATTGATATAGTCATAAGTCAAGGCCGATCGACGGACATGCGATTAGTGCCCGATGTTTCATCAAAAACAGTCTCTGAAGCCGAAAAGTTATTTTCTAATAGTGGTTTTAAGGTTGGAAAAGTAACATATCAGAATAACCAAGATTTACTTCCGAATACAGTTATTGAACAGTCACCTCGAGCAGGCGTCTTTATGCAATTAGGTACAGTGATTGACCTTATTGTAGCACAAAAAACAGAAACGAAATAGGAAGATTGATGATAAGAATTGCACCTTCATTACTTGCGGCTGATTTTGGCCAATTAGCAAAACAAATTGCCGAGGCTGAACAAGGTGGAGCTGATTGGATTCATATTGATGTGATGGATGGCCATTTTGTGCCTAATATCACATTCGGCCCGTCTATGGTCAATTCCGTTAGGAAATATACAAAACTTCCCTTGGATGTACATTTAATGGTCGAGGATACAGATAAGTTCATTGCTCCTTTTCGAGCTGCAGGTGCAGATATCATAAGTGTGCATCAGGAATCCTGTTTGGACTTGAAACGAACAGTTCAATCGATAAGAGAAAGTGGCGGCAAAGCCGGAGTTGTAATCAAGCCTGCGACACCGGTTAATATGATTGAGAGTATTATTGAAGATATTGATCTGGTTCTTATCATGACCGTTGAACCTGGTTTTGGTAATCAGTCGTTCATTAAAAGCACTCTTCAAAAAATTCAAAAAACTCGAAAAATGATAGATCTTTCAAAAAGAGAAATTCTTCTGGAGGTAGATGGAGGGATAAATCAGGCCACAGCAGTGGATGTTATTGATGCAGGGGCCGATGTTCTTGTTGCCGGAACATCGATTTTTAAAGCGGATTCCATCAAAGCAGCCATATCATCACTTCGAACAGCAACAACGAGAAGAGCTTAGCAATAAATTGGTTTCCGTCATTTATTGTCTTTTTTCGCAGTTTATTTCAAGTATCTAAAAATTTTCAATATTTCGCCTGACCCTATTGTGCCTATAATATACATTTTTCTTAAATGCAAGTTGCTTCTTATAAGTGCAAATTATAATATACTTAGGTTGATTTTTATCGATTACTAAAAAACATTGCTTTATTTAAGCAATATCTTTGGAAAGAAGAGTGTGGATCATGGTGCTTGACAAAATAGATTGTGAATTGCTTGATATTCTGCAAAAGGAAGGAAGAACGAAACGAAACGAATTAGCAGAGAAAGTTGGATTGTCCCTTCCTGCCGTAAGTGAGAGATTACGAAAAATGGAAAATGATGGGATTATCCAGGGATACTATACACGTCTTGATCATAAGAAACTCGGAAAAGACATCACAGCATTTGTTGTAGTGACAGTAGATTCTTCGAAACATTTTCCGGGTTTTCTGGAACATATTTTGAAGTCGAGCGATATTCAGGAATGTCACGCGATTACCGGTGATGGCACACATTTATTAAAAGTGCGAATCGTGAATACAGAAGGATTAGAAAAATTATTGGCGAAAATTCAATCTTGGCAGGGCGTGCAAAAAACAA
>CAZYAM010000005.1:0-54807 GCA_964645575.1 uncultured Ignavibacteriaceae bacterium | reverse complement strand
TATATGCAGATTAAGAAGTTCAGTGATGTTCTTAGTATAACGGAAAAAGCATATATAGAAGATGTTGATACTGAAAAGCTGACCGATGCAGCAATTGTCGGAATGTTGAATACTCTAGATCCGCATTCTGTGTACATACCGCCGAAGCAGAATGAAACCGAAATGGAAAAGTTCAGGGGAAAGTTTGAAGGAGTGGGAATTTCTTTCCGCATATTGAACGACACAATTACCGTGATTGAGCCCATTGGCGGAGGACCATCGGCACGTATAGGCGTTATTTCAAATGACCGTATCATCAAAATCAATGATTCGTCGTCTATAAAATGGACAAATGAACAGGTTATGCATAATCTTCGCGGACCAAAAGGTACGAAAGTGAAGATATCTATTTTGCGCCCGGGCGTGAAAGAAATTCTTGATTTCGTTATTATTCGTGATGAAATCTCAATAACGAGTGTCGATGCCGCATTTATGCTGGATAAAGAGGTGGGCTATATACTAGTGAACCAGTTTAAAGAGACGACGCATACCGAGATGCGAAAAGCGCTTCAAAAGCTTCGCGAACAGGGGATGAAGAAACTCGTCCTGGATTTACGATTCAACGGCGGCGGGATCCTGGGCGAAGCTGTAGACATGGTGGATCTATTTCTTGAAGGTGGAACACCCGAAAATCCGCACCGGATAGTTTATACGAAGGCACGAAGACCTGAATTTGAAGAGACACATATTGCGGAAACAGGGCAGCAATACGAAAAGCTTCCGCTGATTGTTCTTATAAACAGTGCTTCTGCGAGCGCAAGTGAAATAGTGGCAGGTGCGATTCAGGATTGGGATCGCGGTTTGATAGTTGGCGAAACATCATTTGGCAAAGGATTGGTACAACGCCCATGGCAGCTTCAGGATGGATCTGCTTTCCGACTTACTATAGCACGGTATTATACGCCGAGTGGAAGATTGATACAGCGGTCATATGAAGGAAAAGACAAAAAAGAATATCAAATGGAGGCATTCGAACGGGATGAGCAGGAGGGAGAAAATCTGGAGCATAAAAATGATGCGAAACCCGATACCTCTATTCCAGTCTTTAAGACAAATAGTGGACGGACTGTTCTCGGAGGCGGAGGTATCACGCCTGATTATATCGTAAAATCTGAAAAAGCTACCGGATTGGTATCGACACTGTTTCGCAAAAACCTATTTTATGACTTTATTAAAAAATTCATGGAAAGCAAGGGATTTGGTCTTCGAGAAAAATATCATAATCGTTATGAAGACTTCAAGTCGGGATATGTAATAACGGAAGATTTTTTAAATGAGTTTAGAAAATTCGCCGAAGAAAAAGAAATCAAAATCGACGAAAAAGAATATTTAAAAGATATTAATTACGTGAAAGCACGGCTTAAGGCGGAAATTGCACAAATGATATTCGGATTCGAAGGATCTATCGGTATCCTCGTTAATGTAGACAATCAAATACAAAAAGCGCTGACGCTTTTTCCCGAAGCAGAAAAAATTGCAAAACTAGAATAACGGATATTCCATTATATGAAATCAATGCGGTTCCTAAGTATTAGTATCATCACTTCACTTATAATTACGCAAACATTATTTTGCTATTCAAAGCAAAGACAGGAAATGTCCGTCCAATCGGTTACATCTCCGACAAATAGGATGCTTCAAGTTGGAGAGGAGTTGGAGTACAGCGTTCACTATACGATATTTAATATCGGGAAAATTGTTTTTAGAATAACAGGTAGCGAAGAACGCAATGGAAGGACAGTGTATCATGCTTCTGTGTTTATGGATTCTAATCCATCGCTCGATTGGTTAGTTGAGCTGCACGTTAGGTTCTATAGTGAAATTGACCAGGATGCTTTTTCTTACGGATGGTTGAGTGAAGACAGCACAAGCAAAGAAATGACCTATCGGAGGATGAAATTAGATTACGAGAATAGTAGGATGTGCTTCGAATGGGGCGATAAATTACCTTCCGGTGAACGTATTCAAAATGGTGCAGACACTGTGGCTATTACACAACAATGTCAAGATGGATTATCGCTGTTTTATTATGCGAGAGAACATGCGCTGGAAAAAAGACAAAAGAACATTCCGACCTTTATCGATACGAATGAAGTAACGACGCGAATAAATTTTGGCGTAGAAAATCTGGAAGAGGAAATTGATGAGATTGATTATCCGATAGACGTTGTCAAGTTAGTAGGACGAGCAGAATTTGTCGGAATATTTGGTCTGACCGGCGGTTTCGAAGGAGTCTTCAGCAATGATATTGCAGGTATTCCGATAACTGCACGGTTAAAAGTGATTTTGGGAAGTGTTCGCGTAGAATTGAGGAAATGGAAACGCGGAGATTGGATGCCGCCTAAAGCGGTGGAGGAGGATTAAGTAGTTTAATCCTGTATCATAATCAGATGCAGGGTCTTCATCCTTCTATATTTGTTGCTGAAATTAAACGAATGCATAGTAGATTTTTGTATAAGCCGGGTGAGAACTATATTTAATATTGTGAGCGTTACCAATCATGAATAGCCAAAGAGACATACTATGAAATTAACTTTTTGGGGTGTTCGTGGTTCAATTCCAACTCCCGGGAAGCATACTGTGCGCTATGGAGGCAATACTCCATGTTTGGAACTTCGTCTGGATGATGATAAACTAATTATTTTTGATGCAGGTACAGGAATACGCAATTTTGGCGATTATTTGATCAATAATGGAGAATCCGTCAAGGCGCATCTTTTCATTTCGCATCCACATTGGGATCACATTCAGGGTTTCCCGTTTTTCAAGCCTGCATTTATTCCGGGCAATGAATTAACGATCGTTGGAACAGATCGCCCGGAAAAAACCCTGGACCAAATCATCTCGGAACAAATGAATCGTATCTATTTTCCGGTACAGCTTCATGATCTTAAGGCAAAAATTAAATTTATACCGGTCAGGGAAGAAGGAGAAATGCAAGTGCATGAAGCATTGGTGAAGATGATCTACGTGAATCATCCCGGATATTCTCTTGGGTATCGCGTGGAATATAAAGGGAAGTCACTTATTTATATCAGCGACAATGAACCGTTTGACAAAGCATCCGCGGCTCTAATGAGTAATTTTGAGCCGATTGTAAAAGAAAAATTTTTGAATGGGGGCAGCGGAGATCCTAATCAACGTACATTTGATTTTTGTCGAGGCGCAGATGTATTGATTCATGACACGACTTATACGCCTGAAGAGTATATTGATCGCATCGGCTGGGGACACTCTGACTATCTTTTCTCACTTAGATTAGCAGCAGAAGCGAATGTTCGAAAGTTATATATTTTCCATTACGACCAAAATCACAGTGATGAAAAAGTGGACGACATCCTGAAGAAATGTAAGAAGGAGATTAGAAGCCGGGGTTACAAGTTCGAATGTGAAGCTGCAATTGAGAATGCAACTATTTCCATCTGAACTTGACATTCAATGAGGCGGAATGTATATTTGCGATGGTTCTTTGCAATCCGCATGCTTACGGTAGATGAGCCGTAATGGACATGTGAAGAGCTTTTTGGAAAAAAGAACATAACTAAAAATAATAATGGCATTTAAATTCAAACAAAAAGATTTTCAAAAGCTTTCGCAGGTGCTGGATGTCAGACCTAAACATATAGGCAATAGCATGCGTTTTGAAATTGAAAATAGAAAACAACAGCGGAGGCTGGCTGTAGAGATTTATTCAGATATCGAAATCGGCAATCGAAAAGGGAATCTTGTTTCGGTTTATACCTCTGTGGCGCATTTACAGCTGCATTTCTGTACAGGATATGTTGTAAGCAAGATGTTAGGAGAAATTACATTTATCGGAGAGTGCAATGGAAAGCTTTCCGGCTTGACTATTGAACGAGAAGGCGGTTGCTCGCTTTATGCGAACGTTGATCGAGAAATTTTATCCGGTGATTTTACAAAGCTGGGGCCTGAGGTGATGCTCTCAGGTATTGCATTGTCGTTAACCGAATCGATACTTCCACCGCAGGTTCATAAAACATCATCGGGACATTCGCGGAGAAGAAATCGGAAGCGGAGATGACGCAGAGAATGATCGTTTTATCAACCAACCATCCCCATCTACGATTCCCTGGCGGGGATGTTCTTCGTGCATTATATCTTGTTTATAAAGGAGAAGGGAAGGAACTTCCTTCACTTGCAATCGTCTTTACTCATAACCGTTACATAAGAAAAATAAATCGTGAATTTCTTAAACACGATTATTCTACGGATGTAATTGCTTTTCCGCTTGGTGAAGAAGGAGGAGTGGAAGGAGAGATTTATATTAATCTGGACGCGGCAAAAAGACAGGCTCGTGAATATAATGTGACATATACTCAAGAGTCGCGCAGGCTGCTGATCCATGGCGTTCTTCATTTGCTTGGGCATGATGATAAAACAATACGTAAAAAGAAATTGATGCATGAACGTGAAAATATTTATTTAGAACAGATAAAAAGAAAGAAAAGGAAATAGGTATTAATGCAAGAACGGATTGTGGAAATAATATTATATCTGGTAGGAGAATTGCGCTCGAATAAACGTTTGAGTGAAGTGGATGTGTCGTCACTGACGCGCGACGGTTATACGCAAAGTGAAATTCTATCGGCATTTTCATGGCTCTTTGAACGTCTCACTCTGGGTAAACCAATGACAGATGTTACCGGAGGAGCAAGCACGTCGCATCGTATGCTTAATGATACAGAAAAGAATGTCATCGAATCGCAAGCATACGGTTACCTGATACAATGCCAGCAGTTAGGACTTTTTACTAATGTAGATATTGAGACCATAATCGAAAGAATTATGATTGCGGGATTTTCAACAGTAGGGTTGGCGGAAATGAAGTCTTTTGTCGCCGGATATTTATTTGATATGGAAGGCAGCAGTGGACAGGTCTCACTAGGAACAAATGATACGATTCATTGAAGAAAAAACAGAATGGAAAAATCACTTATTATTGTAGAATCTCCGGCAAAAGCAAAAACCATCAACAAGTATTTGGGTAAAGAGTATATTGTTGAAGCTTCCGTTGGCCATATTAAGAATCTTCCAAAAAGCAAATTAAGTGTCGATATAGACAACGATTTTTCGGTAGTATACGAGACTATCGTAGGGAAAGAAGATATTTTAACAAGAATAAAAGAAAAAGCCGCGAATGCAAAAGCAATATTTATTGCGACTGACCCGGATCGTGAAGGCGAGGCAATTGCTGCACATCTGGCTGAAGAACTAAAAGATATAAATAAACACATACGGCGTGTACTGTTCCATGAGATTACAGAAACAGGTGTTAGGGGCGGCATGGCGCATCCGAAGAAAATAGACACACATATGGTGATGTCTCAGCAGGCAAGGCGCGCAATGGACAGGATCGTGGGATACAAAGTAACGCCCTTTGTCTGGAAAACAATGTACTACGGTCTATCGGCAGGACGGGTTCAATCAGTTGCATTACGGTTGATTTGCGAACGGGAAGGGTCTATTCGAAGGTTCGTTCCGGAAGAATACTGGTCGTTGACGGCAGAATTCACAACCCAGCATGATGAAAAGTTCTTGGCAAAACTTGCAAAAGTTGCAGGTGATGATCCGAGAATTCCGGATGAAACGACGTCAAACGGATATATAACTGATGTCCGCAAACAGCATTATGTAATTACGAATGTCATTCGAAAACCGGTCAGGCAAAATGCGCCCGCACCATTCATCACAAGTACACTGCAGCAGGAAGCGGCAAAAAGATTGCGTATATCCTCAAAGCGGACAATGATGCTGGCACAGAAGTTATATGAAGGTCAGGAAATCGGTGAAGAAGGGCTAACCGGATTAATTACTTATATGCGTACCGACTCAACACGGTTGAGTGAAGAAGCAGTAGCACAAATACGAGAATATATCTATAATAATTATGGCAAAGAATACTTGCCGAAAGAACCGCGCCTTTTTAAAAAAGGAAAAGCATCACAGGATGCACACGAAGCGATACGTCCTACATCTGTTAAACTGACGCCCAAAGTTGTAAAAAAGTATCTTGATAAAGATATGTTTGCGCTCTACGAACTTATCTGGAATCGTTTCCTTGCCTGTCAGATGGCACCGGCAGAATTTGAACAAATCACCGTCGATGTAACGGGAGGGGATTATCTTTTCAGGGCGAGCGATCAATTGCCTAAGTTTCGCGGATTTCTTCAGGTTTACGATGACATCGTGGAAGAGAACGGCAAGGAACAGGAGGATGCCGATCCTACGTCCAAGCTGCCCGAAAGGTTGTCTAAAAATCAGGCAGTTCAACTTACGGAACTTCTTCCAAGGCAGCATTTCACTAAACCGCCTGGCCGATATACAGAAGCCAGTTTGGTGAAGGAACTTGAGTCGCTCGGTATTGGTCGTCCGAGTACTTATGCTATGATTGTCACCACGGTGATAGATAGAAAATATGTCGAGCAGAAAGAACGGAAACTGTATTCTACCGAATTGGGCATGCAGGTAAATAAATTGCTCGTCAATCATTTTCCTGAAATATTTAATGTCAAGTTTACAGCGAAAATGGAAAACGAATTAGATACAATTGCATCCGGTAAGCAAGATTATTTGGATGTTATGAAGGATTTTTACGTTCCTTTTCATCATGCTGTTGAAAAGGCTTCTGGTTTAGCTTCGACTATTAAAAAATCAATGCAGGAAACAACCGGGGAAATATGTGAGCTATGCGGGAAGCCGATGGTAACAAAGTGGGGGCGAAACGGAAGGTTCATGGCATGCACAGGATATCCAGGCTGCAAGAATACAAAGCCGCTTGCTGAAGATGCAGAGAAGCATCAACATGTTGTAGGTGGAAAGTGCGATCTCTGCGGAGGCGAGATGGTTGTAAAAGGAGGGAGATTCGGCGCATTTCTCGGATGCTCAAATTATCCTACTTGCAAGAATACTAAACCAATTTCAATGGGTATTAAATGTCCGAAATGCAAAGAAGGAGACCTTATCGAGCGAAAGACAAAGAAAGGGAAACGGACATTTTATGGATGCTCGAAATATCCCAATTGTGATTTTGCATCATGGGATAAACCTGTTGCCCAAGCATGTCCATCCTGCGGTAATGAATATGTCGTAGTAAAATATTCTCAAGCAAAAGGCGAATATATAATCTGCCCGGTATGCAAGCAGGAACTGGACCGAATAGAAGTCGCTGTTTCAGCATAAGCGCACATGGGCAATTGAACTAAAACAATAATGAAAAAAATCGTTGGATGCTATCTTGAATATTTGGAAACAGAGCGGAATTATTCTGCCCATACGATTCTTTCTTACGAAACAGATTTGCTGAGTTTGGTACAATTTCTACGGAGCGACGGGAAAGAATCTTTCAGCCAAGTACATAAAGAATCGTTGAGAGCATTTATAGGATTTCTTCTCGATCAGGGCTTTAGTCAAAGCAGTATTGCCAGAAAAATTGCATCCATACGTTCGTTTTTTAAATATCTTCGGAAGCGTAATATTATTGACAGCAATCCAGCATTGGTGCTTATAACACCAAAAGCCGGAAAGAGATTGCCAATATTTCTGGATGAACATTCGATGCGTAAACTCCTTTTAAATTCCAATCAAAAAGGACCCAATAAGAAAAGAGATCTGGCAATTCTGGAATTGTTTTACAGTACAGGTATACGTTTAAGTGAATTAATCAATCTCACTTTGAACGATTTAAAGAACAAGGAAGGATTGATAAAAGTTAAGGGAAAGGGGCGCAAAGAACGTTTTGTACCTGTTGGGGAAAAAGCATTATCAGTAATCAAAGAATATCTTGCTACAAGAAAGAATTTGATAAAATCAGCAAATAAAAAAGACGGCGAGAATTTTTTATTCGTAACAGAAAAAGGGCAGAAGTTATATCCTCAAGCAGTCGGCAGAATTGTCCGTAAGTACATTGGAACGGTTTCGGAGATTGAGAAAAAGAGCCCCCATGTACTGCGTCATACATTTGCTACACACATGCTTAATCATGGAGCAGATATACGTGCCGTGAAAGAATTATTGGGACACGAGAGTCTATCTACCACTCAGGTATATACACATATTTCATCAACACGGATGAAAAAAATCTATGAGGAATCGCATCCAAAGGCGTAGATTCAAGAAAAGCGGCAGATCGGAATGCACACTTAGCAATAAGGAGGATTAGCAATGAACATTAAAGTTACTTCAAGGCATTTCAAATCACATGGCTCACTGACAGAATATGCAAAGAATTCCATTGAAGAGCTTACACATTTCTACGACGGTATTATCAAAGCAGAAGTTATTTTTTCATATGAAAAAGCGCGGAATAGCGTGAAGATAGCAGAATTAACCCTGACAGTTTATGGTACATTATTGACCGGAGTGGGAAAGAGTGAAGATTTCGAAAAGTCAGTCGATTTGGCAATTGCAAAATTGAAAACACGTTTAAAAAAATATAAAGAGAAGCTGCATACCAAAGACAAAAAAAGTGTAAGAAGAATACGCGAGAAAGAATAATAAACCCGGGAGACGGGACTATGGCACTGGAAAATATAAGAGAAATACAAAATAATAATATTACGGTTGGTTCCCTTTTCGAAGTTCTGAAAAAACGATTTACATTAGAGACAGCCAATGGCGATATTGGTTTTGCAAAAGAGATCACAGATAAAAATATTCATAGGCCGGGATTGGCGCTTGCAGGATATGTGGAGTTGTTCACTTACAATCGAGTTCAGATTTTCGGTAATACGGAAGTTCGTTATCTCAATCATTTGACATTTGCAGAAAGGATTAAATCATTTCAAACAATCTTCCAATTCGATTTACCATGTGTTTTTGTAACAAGTAAAAACAAACTTGATGACGAACTTATTGCTATTGCAACAGAACATCACGTCTCAGTTATCCAGACACCATTGGAGACTACAAAATTTGTTTATTTTCTAAGTGATTTTCTTGACGACCATTTTGCACCTCAAACAGTTTTGCACGGCTCTTTCGTCGATGTATACGGAATCGGAGTGTTGATAACCGGGCGCTCTGGTATCGGCAAGAGTGAAATTGCATTGGATCTTATTGAAAGGGGACATCGTCTTGTTGCTGACGATGTGGTTATGGTCTCTCGTAAAGGAGAAGGAATATTATTGGGTTCGGGCTCGGATGTGGTAAGGAATTACATGGAAATTCGCGGTCTTGGACTGATCGATGTGCGTTCTATATTTGGCATTCAGGCAATTCGTTTACAAAAACGCGTTGAAGTTATTGTAGAATTACAGGAATGGAAAAATGATGTGGAATACACACGGACAGGATTGGATCACGAATATATATCTATCCTTGGTGTTAGTATTCCCCATATCAAATTGCCCATTTTCCCGGGTAAAAACATCACTGTTATTGTCGAGGTTATTGCATTGGATTATCTTCTTAAACAATACGGATATGATTCAGCAAATGAGTTTAAGAAGCGCCTTGATTCAACAATAACCGAGAAAATGAAGGGAAAACGGGCTATTAACTATTTTCACCACGATTTTGAATAGGTGATAGAGATTCTTGACAAAGAATTGATTATTGCCTACTTTCAGCCAGTACGTTATTTGTGTTGTATTATATGAATGATGATTTATCGTGAAAAAATATGAGAAAAACAAAGCTTTATAAATACTCGGTGAAATCGTTAACCTTTCATGAAGTTCGATGGGCTAGAACCCGACATATTGTAACAGGACTTATAATAGGTGGCGCTGTTCTCTGGTCTCTTGTTGCAATTAACCAGCGCTACGATGATGTTTTGGGACTGGGATTTATTCAACAAACTGCTCTGGTTAATGAGAATAGAGTACTGCAGAACCAATTAAAGTTCCTTACGCATAAATTGAACGGCATCCAGAAACAGCTTAATATATTAGGCGACAAAGGGAACGAATTGCGACTGTATGCAGATCTGCCTAAGTTAGACGAAGATTTACGGAAAGCCGGAACAGGAGGCGTCGATTCACGAATCGATTTTACATCTTCCATAAGTGTAAATTCACTTTTAAATAATATACGTGCAACTACCGAGCAGGCAGAACATGAGTTGCGTCTCCAATTATTCAGTTATGAAGAAATTAAAGATGCCTATGGAAAAAATAAAGTACGCTACGCTCATCTGCCTGCAATAAAACCAATGGAGGGGTTTTATAATAAAAAAAGTTTTGGAATGCGTTTTCATCCGATTCTGCAAATCCTACGTATGCATGAAGGAATAGATATTAACAACGAAGCAGGCACTCCGATTTATGCCACAGCAGACGGCACTGTTGGATTCACCGGACATCAAGGCGGATACGGACTTACACTTGAAATCAATCATGGTTATTCATACAAAACTCGATACGGGCATCTCTCTAAAATACATGTGAAAGAGGGACAACGGGTGAAACGGGGTGAACTTGTCGCACGCTGTGGAAGTACAGGACTTTCAAGTGCACCGCATCTTCACTATGAAGTAAGATTGAACGGCATAGCACAGAATCCGATTGACTATTTTTTTGATGATGTCCACGCAAGCAATTTCCAGAATTAATTCATAATGAGAAATTTACGAGAATTGAACAGACGATGATTTGGACCATCGAGCTCGCGACATATTTAGATGATGCTCCTTGGCCTGCGACAAAGGAAGAGTTGATCGATTATGCGATGCGCACAGGTGCTCCGACCCAGGTGATCCAAAATTTGGAAGAGCTTGAGGATTCGGATGAACCATACGAAAGTATTGAGGAAATCTGGTCGGATTACCCCACCGATGACGACTACTTCTTTGAGGACGAAAAAGAATATTAGAATTAAGGCTTTTGTTTTTTTATCAGGGCATTTGGGATTGTTTGTATTGAATAAAGCCCAGCACTTTCCTGCTGGGTTTTTTTATATTTGATTTATCATGCGGAATCTTATTCTATCTATATTCCTCTTAATTTTCTGTTCAGCAATATTATCAGCTCAAGATGCTGCACAGAAATACGAGGTCGAACAGCTTCGTTTTGATGGGAATGAAACATTAAGCGACGACAAGCTTCTCAATGTCATGATAACACGTGAAACTCCATGGGGAATATGGAAGTGGATATATCGCCGATTTGACAAGGAAATATTAGGAGGCCAGAAACCCGAATATTTTGATGCAACAGCTTTTTCAACTGACTATCGTCAGGTTAAAAGATTTTATCAGGATAATGGTTTTGTTCATTCCCAAATTGATACGAGCATCAGAATCCAATCTGAAGATGAAACGGTGTTGCTCAATTTCACGATTAAAGAAGGGAGACGATCATTAATCGATACAATTGTCTATCATGGATTAGAAGGTATTTCGACGTATGTATTAAATGAAATTTCTTCGAATAAACAGATAAAAGTAGAGCAGCCGTATATTCAGAAAAATGTGGAAGATGAATCACGCCGTATAATCGAAGTATTTGCAAATAATGGATATGTAAATGTAAAGCTTGTCTCTGTAGAAGCTTTTCATTATGCCTCAACTGATAATTTTACTATTGTATTTGTCTTCAATCCCGGAAGACGTTATATGTTCGGCAATATTACGGTTGAACAGGACACATCTTCTCCACAAAAAATAAATCCGACTGTCGTACTCAGACATCTGGATTTTAAAGAAGGGGAATTTTATGGTGAACAAAAGAAAATAGAAAGCGAGAGAAATCTTAATAGGCTTGGAGTTTTTGAAACGACGAAAATTGAAAACGCTATTCTTGATACATCGTCGGAGATAACCAATATCCCAATTCGCGTTTTTGTACGAACTCGATCATTTCAGGAGTTATCACCGGAAATTGGAATAAATGATGAAAACGATGCATTTAACGTTTTATTCGGTGTTGGATACAGTCACAGAAATTTCTTGGGAGGTGCACGGAATTTTTCTACTCGCCTTCGCCTTAATTTACAATCGATACAATTTAAATCGCTTTTTAACGGCAATGCTTTAAGAGACAGTGCTCTTGTTTCCAAAATTGAACTAACGACAAAACTAATTCAGCCTTACTTCTTCAATAATAAAACAAGTTTTAGTGCGGCATTCTCTGCTATGCTCGACAAACAGACTACATATTATAATCCAAGCTTGAGTTTTCGTTTTAGTACTCAATCACAGACAGCAACCTATACAAGGCTTTTTATCGATTGGAATCTTCAGCTAAGTGATCCCAAAAAAGTTGCAACCCAGCAGGATACAGTCATCCAAGAATTGGGCTTCATAAAGCAGTTCAACTCATTTCTAACTATTACCTTACAACGCGATAAACGAAATGATATTTTCTATCCTTCAACAGGCATTTTCCAATCTGTCTCAATTGAAGAAGGCGGTTTTTTCCCAAGGGCATTCGGCGGAACACTTGGCTTGAATCTTAATTATTCACAGTATGTAAAGTTAACGTTAAGCAGCCAATGGTATTTTGATCCAAGTAAAAAGCAAGATCTCATTTGGGCAATGCGTGCACAAGCTGGAGGTGCTCTTCTCTATGGGAATTCGCCATTGAAGTATATTCCGCTTACACAGCGATTCTATTCAGGTGGAAGCGGAAGTGTGCGCGGTTGGAGGGCAAGGTCTCTTGGTGCAATGCCGATTGGCTTAAGAAATTTGGGAGGAAATGCGATACTGGAAGGAACTGTCGAAGCAAGATGGAATCTTCTTAAAGGAACCGGAACATTTTGGTTTATAGATCTTGAAAAAATCTCGTTCGTTTTCTTTTATGATTTTGGAAATCTATGGTCGGAACCTAAAAAGATATGTCTAAGTGAAATCGCAATGGCATTCGGAGTTGGATTGAGATATAATACAATTGCCGGACCAATTCGCATTGATTTCGGCATGAAATTATACGATCCGGACGTTCCTGTAGAACGAAGATGGGTTACGCAAAAAGGCTTTTTCACGGAAACATTCAAAAATGGAATTCTTCAACTTGGGATAGGACATACATTCTAAGAAATATCAAGTATGAGTTGGTCATCAATAATAGGACAAGAACGCATAAAGAATCAATTAAGGCAAATTATTGCAAGTCGTCAAATTGCTCATGCCTATCTATTCTATGGGCCGGAAGGAATCGGAAAAGATGCCATATCAATTGAATTTGCGAAAGCAATAAATTGTGAGACCGGGAGCACAGAAGCTTGCGGTATATGCAATAATTGCAGAAGGATGGAAACCTTCCAGCATCCTAATACCAAGCTTGTTTTTGCGCTTCCTGCGGGAAAAGGAGAAAAAACGGGCGATGATCCGGTAGCCGTACTTACTGAAACGCAGGTTGCTGATGTGCGGGAACAGATTCTATTAAAAGCAAAAGACTCCTACCATCGTATCGAAGTGCAGAAAGCTAACTTTATTAAGATAAATAGCATCAGGGATATTAAGCGTGAGGCATCGATGAGCCGAACGGAAGAAGGGAATAAGATTTTTATCATATTCAATGCGGATATGATGAACGCGGAAGCAAGTAATTCTCTTCTTAAGACTTTGGAAGAACCGTTACCGGGAGTAATTCTCCTTCTAACTACATCGGCAAAAGATCAACTGCTGCCGACTATTATTTCCCGCTGTCAGTTACTCCCGTGTGATGCTTTGCAGGAAGCAGAAATAGAAAGTGCCCTCATCAGCAGAGAAGGCACAGATCGATCAGTTGCACGGCTTGCCGCACAGCTTGCCCAGGGAAGCTACGGAAATGCACGGCGGTTGGCTTCTTTAAATATGTTGGAGGAACGGCAAGATGTCGTCGAATTTATGCGTTTGCTGCTTGGCAAGAATAGAGCAGCGCTCGTAGATGCGATAGATGAACTTGCATCATCCTCCGATCGTCCAGGTATTGAACGATGGCTGAAACTTCTGCAGTCATGGCTGCGCGATGCACTCATTCTGCAGCAAAACGAGCAAGCACCGCTGCTTGATGATGACAAGAACAGCATGAATAATTTTGTAAAAAAATTTAAGTACGCAAATCTTATTGCCGCCATTCAGACTGTTGAGAAGGCGATTGCTCATCTGGACAAAAATGTCTACCTTCATCTTATTCTAACGATGCTGGCAATTGATTTAAGAAAATTTATTACGGAAGCACCATCAGTATGAATTCCACTTTTAAAAGGATCCTTATTACAGCTGCATTGCCGTATGCAAACGGATATTTACACCTTGGTCATCTTGCAGGCGCATATCTGCCTGCAGACATATATGCGCGTTATCAACGTTTGAAGAAACGCAATGTTTTGTTTCTCTGTGGTTCGGATGAGCATGGCGTAGCAATTACTGTTTCTGCGGAAAAGGAAAAAACAACACCAAAGGACATTATTGACAGATACCATCCGGCTAATAAAGCGGCGTTCGAAGCATTCGAAATGAGTTTTGATAATTACTCGCGAACATCGCTTCCTTTGCATCATGAAACAGCAAAAGAATTCTTTAAAGAATTTCATCAGCACAGCATTCTGATAGATAAAAAGGAACAGCAATTGTATTGTTTAAAAGACGCAATGTTTCTTGCAGATCGTTATGTTGAGGGTACTTGTCCAAAATGTAAATCAGCACAAGCACGCGGGGATCAATGCGAAAACTGCGGTACCTGGCTGGATCAAACTGAACTTATTGATCCAAAATGCAAGTTGTGCGGAACGACACCGGTTGTAAAAGAAACCACACATTGGTACTTACCGTTAGGAAGATATCAATCTCGATTAGAATCGTATATTGCGGAAAGAGATAAAAGAGATGGATGGAAGGAAAATGTTCTCAGATATTGTGAAGGGTGGTTCAAAGATGGACTGAAAGATCGTGCAGTGACTAGAGATTTGGATTGGGGCGTGCATGTACCGGTTGCAGGATATGAAGATAAAGTGATTTATGTCTGGTTCGATGCAGTGCTCGGGTATATTTCATCCGGAAAAGAATGGGCTGCCTCTCATGGAAAACCGGAAGCATGGAAGGAATACTGGCAGAATGAAGACACAAAATATGTCGCATTTATAGGCAAAGATAATGTTGTATTCCATTGTATTGTTTTTCCAGCGATGCTGATGGCTTGGAATGACAGCAATAAAAATCATTATGTAATGCCTGAAAATGTGCCTGCAAACGAATTTTTGAATTTTGAAGGCCAGAAATTTTCAAAAAGCCGCGGATGGGGAATTGACGTCAAGGATTTTCTAAAATTCTTTTCTGCAGATATGTTGCGTTATGCTCTGGCCGTTAACCTGCCTGAAACCCGCGACAGTGATTTTTATCTAAAAGATTTTCAAGCACGTATTAATAATGAGCTGGCAGATATTACCGGTAACTTTGTAAATCGTACGATCGCATTCATTGATAAGAATTTTAAAGGTACCGTACCGAAATCCGGCGCACACGATAAACTTGATAAAGAAATTATTGAAGCTGTGAAAAAAGCACCGGATATAGTCGGCGAAATGTTCGAGCATTATAATTTCCGCGAAGGACTGATGGAAGTAATGAATCTTTCGCGAGCAGCAAACAAGTATTTTAACGACAGCGAACCTTGGAAGACATTGAAATCGAATCCGGAACGTTGTTCGACAACTCTTAATATCGCAGTACAAATAGTACGGTCTCTTGCAATTTTTTTGGAACCTGTTGTGCCTGTAACATCGCAAAAAATATGGAACCTTTTAAATCTCGATGTTTCCATGAGAGAAGAAGGATGGGATTCTGCATCTGAGTTCAGAATAAAAGAAGGACACGGTTTGTTAAAACCGGAAATTCTAATAACAAAAATTGAAGATAAGCAGATTGACGAAATTTTGAAATTTCTCGAAGAAGAAGATAATCTTTTATCTGCACAAACATCTGCCTTAAAACCTGCTATCACAATTGATGACTTTAAAAAGATCGATCTTCGTGTTGGAAGAGTTATCGAAGCGGAAAAAGTAGAAAAGTCAGCAAAACTTATAAAATTGCAGATTGAAATTGGGAATGAAAAACGTCAAGTGATTGCAGGAATTGCACAGCATTATAAAGCTGAGGATTTAGTTGGAAAGTTGGTTGTGATCGTTGCAAATCTTCAGCCTGCGAAGCTTATGGGATATGACTCGGAAGGTATGATTCTTGCTGCCAGTAATGATTCAGGCGTATTGACAATTGTTGGTGTGCAATCGGAAATATCCACAGGTTCAATAGTGAAATAGCGCTTTTGCCGGAAAGGAATTTTTCCGGTATATTACACGTGGTAAAGGAAATATATGGCGCTGCATAAGATTCATAGTATTGCACGATTTATTAAGATTGAGCACACACTGTTTTCGCTGCCATTGATCTTCAGCGGTGTTTTTTTGGCATCGAAAGATCCGCCTTCTCTACAGCTCATTGGTTTAATATTGCTCGGAGTAACAAGCGCACGTACCGCTGCGCTCGCTTTAAATCGAATCATTGATCGCCGAATTGATAAACGCAATCCCCGAACAATAAATAGAGAACTGCCCAGGGGAAGTATGTCATTGGGAGATGCAATTATAGTTTTATTTGCAGGTTTATGTGCATACTTTGTGAGTGCAGCATTGATTTCAAAATTTTGTCTTATGCTGTCGCCCATTCCGCTTGTGATCTTTACAATCTATCCGTTTATGAAACGATTTACTTCCTATGCGCATTTTGGAGTCGGACTTGGACTTTCTATGGCGCCGCTGGGCGGCTGGTTTGCTGTAACAAATTCATTTGATAAAATTATACCCGGACTACTGCTGTCTTTCTTTATGTTTTGCTGGGTATCAGGATTTGATATTATTTATTCAACGCTCGATGAAGCCTTTGACAGAGGTGAAAATCTCTATTCATTCAGCTCTCGTCTCGGCAAAGTAAAGGCTCTTCTAATTTCAGCACTGCTTCATTTCATTGCTTTCGTAGTGCTCGTTTTTCTTTTCTTTATGCAGATTCGTGCGATTGCCGCAATGCCGTTTCTGCTTATTTCAGGATATTTACTTTACCTCGAACAAAAGAAATCGCACGATGTTGAACTGGCGTTCTTCAAAATAAATGCGGTTCTTGGGTTCTTTGTGCTTGCCATGATTCTTGCCGGAGTTTATTTTCCATGAGAATCATAATAGGCATTACGGGCTCTTCAGGCGCAGCTTATGCGCGGGAATTTCTTAAGCAATGTGATGCGGATAAGTTTCTTATTGTCAGCAAGTGGGGCAAAATATTGCTAAAAGATGAACTTGGGATTAGCGATCATGAACTTGCACCGTACATAAAAAGGCAATTTTCGGACGATGATCTGTCGGCTCCAACAGCTTCCGGGACGAACAAATTTGATGCTTGTGTTCTTATACCGTGCTCGATATCAACTTTGGGCAAGATTGCATCGGGTATAGGGGATACCTTGATTACCCGAACAGCGCAAGTAGCGTTAAAGGAAAGGTACAAATTAGTTCTCTGTGTGCGTGAAACGCCTCTATCTACCATCACACTCGAACAGTGTGCAAAACTTTCACGAGATGGAGCAATTATTATGCCTGTCTCACCGCCGATGTATTTTATTCCAAAGACTGTAGAAGAATACATTGATGCATTTGTTGATAAAGTCCTCGGTGTCCTAGGTATAAGGCAGTCACGAGGTTGGAGAAAAGAAGAATTGGAGTGAATTAAAGCTTATGAAATTCCCGGCTCTTAGAGAGTTTATTGAATACCTTGAATCGATCGGCGAATTGAAACGTGTTCATAAAGAAGTCGATCCGTATTTAGAAGTAACCGAAATCGCTGTACGGGCGCTGCGCGAGAAAAAACCTGCTTTGCTCTTTGAAAATGTAAAAGGATCAAGATTTCCTCTTGCTATCAATGTCTATGCGTCGGATAAAAGAATCGAATTGGCTTTGGGCAGGCATCCGCAGGCTATCGGTAATGAAATGATTTCATTCTTTGAAAAAATGATTACGCCAAAACCGTCACTACTCTGGAAAAGCCGCTCGATAATTCGCCGATTGTTAAAGGTAAGACTTGGCGCCGCTTTAATCGGATGTTCACAACAAGTTGCTATGGAACCGGATCTTGATATTCTGCCAATCCAAACATGCTGGCCTAATGACGGGGGAAGATTTATTACGCAGGGAGAGGTGTTTACCTATGATCCTGTGGATTCAAAACGCAATGTAGGTTTGTATCGTATGCACGTTTATGATAGGGAGACAACAGGGATGCATTGGCAGATTCAAAAAGGAGGGGGATTTCATTATTATCGTGCAGAGCAGTTGGGAAAGGATCTAGAAATCGCAGTAGCGCTGGGAACGGATCCCGCATTATTGATTGCAAGTATTTCTGCTTTACCGGAAGGAATGGATGAAGTTATGTTTGCGTCGTTTCTTCGGGGGAAAAGAATTCCGATGGCGCGCGGTGAGAATATGCGTATCCAGGTTCCGGCAAATGCCGAGTTCATTTTGGAAGGTATTGTACATCCGAAGGAAAGACGGATGGAAGGTCCGTTTGGCGATCATTTCGGTTATTATTCGAATGCGGCACAGTTTCCTGTATTTCACGTGCAGACTATAACTCACAGAAAAAATCCCATATATCCAGCGACGGTTGTTGGTATTCCTCCGATGGAGGATAAATTTCTTGGCGATGCAACACAGCAGATATTAGGTCCACTGATGAAACTGATACAAAAAGAAGTGCGCGATATATGGGCGTACTATGAAGCCGGATTCCATAATTTACTGGTAGTTTCAGTCGAAGAACGTTATAGGAAGGAAGCTATGAAAGCGGCACTTGGCCTGCTTGGCACAGGCCAATTAGCTATGACAAAGTGCCTCATTTTAGTATCGGAGAATATTAATCCGCGTGACTGGCCGTCTGTGCTTCGAGAGATCCGCGATAATTTTAATCCGCACTTCGATTTTGTATTGCTGCCTAAAGTCCCGCTGGATACGCTGGATTTTACAAGCTTTAAATTTGAATTAGGCAGCAAAATGATTATTGACGCAACTAAGAAAGCACGGAGTGGATACAGGGGACCTGAAAGAAGCGATAAAATAATTTATCGGCTAAAAAATAAAATATCCAACCTCAAGTCTTATGATAGAAGAATAATCGATGCTAATTTGATAGAAGAATCTTTGCTGATCGTAAAAGTGCGAAGTCATGGACAGGCGATTGTCGAGAAGCTTGTCAGACAAAAAGAACTGCAAGCTGTGAAAATTATTGCGGCTGTCAGCGATGATATAGATATTATGAATCAGGAAAGTTACATATGGGGAATTTTCACGCGGTTTGACTGTGAACGGGATGTCAGATTCAGTGAAGAGAATCTTATCGGTATTTCTCCTATTTATAAGGGCATTATGGGAATTGATGCAACATGGAAAAAAGGATATCCGGAACCGCTTCAAATGGATCCTGCTGTTATTAGGCACGTCGATGAACACTGGGACAATCTTTGGAAATAATAGAGTAAGCTTCAATGAGCCATAGAATTCATTTTAGGGATGTACTTCTTCAGTCGATTTGGAAGAAAATACAAGCAGGCGATCGCTTGTCGTTTGGTGATGGTAAAATATTATTTCAGACGCAGGATGTAATATCTCTCGGGAAGATGGTGTATTTTGTACAAAAGAGCCGCAGCGGCGACGCAGTGTACTTTGCACTTAATCAAAAAATTGAACCGACTAATCTCTGCGTGCTTTCTTGTAAGTTCTGTAATTTTTCCGTGAAGAAAGGCGATATCAATGCCTATGAAATGAGTATTGAAGAAATGCTCGGTGAGCTGACACCGGAAATTCATGAAGTGCATATGACAGGCGGACTTCATCCAGACTGGGAATGGGATTACTATCTTCGAATAATTAGTGAAATCCATAATCACTTTCCAAATATTGATATTAAAGCTTTTACAGCTGTAGAAATTGATTACTTTCATAAAAAATTTAAATTGCCTGTCTACGAAGTCCTTAAACGGTTAAAAGAAGCTGGAATGCGGACAATGCCGGGAGGCGGGGCAGAGGTATTCTCCGAACGCGTCCGTAAAGAATTGTTTCATCAAAAAATCGATGCTCAAAGCTGGCTGAATATTCATCGAACGGCACATAAACTTGGTATTGCATCTAACGCTACAATACTTTACGGCCATATAGAGACAATTGATGAACGGTTGGAACATCTTATGAAATTACGAGAATTGCAGGATGAGACCGGAGGATTTCTTTCATTTATTCCTCTTGCATTTCAACCGGGGAATACCGGTATAAAGCCGCGTGGTCAATTTACATCTGCAATAGATGATTTAAAAATGATTGCTGTTTCACGCCTGATGCTTGATAATTTCCCCCATATAAAAGCATACTGGATTATGCTTACAGAAGAAGTTGCATCTATCGCGCTTAACTTCGGTGCGGATGATATGGATGGAACAGTTGGAGGCGAACGAATCGCTCACGATGCAGGTGCCGTTAGTTCACCGGCTATGGCAAAAGAACAGATCATAAAAATTATACTTGATGCAGGAAAGATACCGGTTGAACGGGATATTTTTTACAATCCAATAAATGTATTCACAAAAAATATTATTGGGAAGATCCCGTATCTTAATTCAGTGCCTTTTTACGAGAATATTGAGAGAAGGCAATTTAAAATTCTTCCCGTTACGCCGAGACACATGGGTGTGCTTTCATCGCAAGGGCAGCTTGATGCAGGATTATTTTCATTGATAGATTATTTTAACCAGCGCGACAAATTAGATACACTGGACTATTGTATTGCCACACGCGATCAGGTTAAAAGTGTTCTTTTGTTTTCGAATCACGGCTGGCAGGATCTTGATGGCAAGACCATAGGTATTATCGATGATACAGCCACATCAGTTAAACTGCTTGAATTGCTTCTTCAAAAAAGATACGGTATAAGAGCGGTTTTGCAGCGGATGAATTCATGTGTGAATGATTATTCAAATTTCGATGCCGTTCTTCTTATAGGGGACGAAGCGCTGCGATCCCGGAAATTCGGATTAGCCGGATTTGAAATTGTCTACGATCTTGCAACGGAATGGTATGCATGGAAAAAACTGCCTTTTGTGTTTGCCATCTGGGCTGTAAAAAAAACTATGGCGCAAGAAAAGAAAGAAGAGCTTAAAAAAATAATACAACAATCGCTTGCAAGAACTGAAGGAAATTATATGTCGACAGGTAAATTGCACGCAAAACGAATTAATTTATCTATCGAAGAATCGGCAGAATATCTGGCCGGTTTTAACTTCCGCGTAGGAATTCGAGAGCGAGAAGCGATGGAAAAGTTTCATGAATTATTGATGGAGATAGACAAATTGGAACGTGTTTAATCTCTATGTATCAGGAAGTGAGTTATAGGAAAAGCTATGCCGGAAAAATTACTGAAGAAATATGAAGAGCTTATAGCAAATGGAACTAAACTCGCACCGATAGGAGGATTCGAGGCATCGGGATACAATGCAAGATTACAGAATAAATATCTGGACTGGCGCAAAGCATGTCTGGAGGCACTCGAGTCGTCCGGACCGATAGGATTTCCATGCAAACAAAAAATTCTTGGAGATAAAAACGGAGGTTACTTTTTTCAATCATCTGCGCAATTGATTCTCAATTGCATGCGCGAATTATACGAAAAAGTTAAAGCATCACCTGATCTTGTGCTAACTCAGGATACTCCTGTTATAGACCTTCCTCCGCCGATAATTCAAACAACAGTAGAAACAACAGGGGTTCGAGTATTAAAGCCTCCCACAAAACGCACAGTACAGACATCTGCAGCGGTTTCTGAACCTCATCACAACGAGACACATAGTGGAAAAGTATATGTAATTGGTGAATTGGATGATCCGCTTCGTGTGCAATTGATGCAGTTTCTATCAGAGATAGGTGTAGAGGAAATTGATATAGAACGTCAGCGAGGGCAAATGCTTCCGCTTGATAAATTTAAACTTGATGCAGGCGCAAAATTCGCTTTTTTTATTATTAACCAGGAAGATCTTGCGTATACGTTATTTGAACTTGGACATTTTGTCGGAAAACTCGGTAAAAATCGTGTTTGTGTACTCCATATGTCTAATGTTGATTTTCCTAAAAATGTACCGGGCGTTTTGGAAAAATCGATTGTGATCAAACTGGAAGAAGCGAGCTTTGGATTACTGAAAGATCTTAAAGCATCAGGTTATCAAATAAATTTATAGAATAATAGTGTTTTAATACCTCAGAGTATTTCCCTCGAGAAAAAGGAATAAGCCGGATGATGCTGGAAGAAATATATCAGAAAATTCAGAATGGAATTCGTATCTCGCGTGAAGAGGGACTGTTTGTTCTTAGGAATGCGGAGTTATTGGATCTCGGCGATATGGCAAGTGAAATCCGGTTCCGGAAGAATCCGAAACATTGGGTAACATACCTGCTTGATACCAATCCGAATTATTCAAATGTCTGCAATGTTGACTGTATTTTCTGCGCATTCTATCGTCATCCGGGCGAAAAAGGCGCATACCGACTGTCTATCGATGAATTAATCCGGAAATTTAAGGAAGCAGCATCTCATGGAATTACAACAGCACTTCTTCAAGGCGGTGTTGATCCGGCGATTCCATTTGAATATTATCTTGAACTTGTTGAACGCACAGTAAAAGAAGTTCCTGAAATATTTCCGCATTTCTTTTCTACATCGGAAATTATTATGATGTCACAGGTATCAGGTTTTTCGATAAAAGAAGTACTTGAAAAATTATGGGAGAAAGGATTGCGGTCAATACCGGGCGGCGGTGCTGAGGTACTTTCTGATCGTGTTAAGAAAAAAATCAGCAGCAAAAAGGGCACTTCGGCCGATTGGTTGAACGTAATGCGTATTGCTCAACAGATGGGATATAAAACTACAGCTACGATGATGTACGGGCATCTTGAGACAGACGAAGATATCATAGTGCATCTGGAAGCCATCCGGCAGCTTCAGGATGAGACGGGAGGATTCACTGCCTTCATTCCTTGGTCATTTAAACCCTCTAATACGCCATTAGAGAGGATTATTCCATATCATGCTACATCTACGCGGTATGTGCAATTAATCGCCTTCTCACGCATATATTTGGACAATTTTCAGCATATACAGGCATCTTGGTTCTCAGAAGGCAAGAAAATAGGCCAAATTGCACTGCATTTCGGGGCAGATGATTTTGGCGGTATTTTGCTTGAAGAAAACGTACATGCGGCTGCTAATTTCATAAATACAACCAATGCCGAAGAATGCAGGGACATGATAAGGGAATCGGGATTTATTCCAGCACAGCGTACGACCCTATATGAAATTCTCAAAGTTGATGAGAAATCCGTTGCAGCGTAATAGTACCTTTGAACATTGGTATTTAATTACAGTTTTAATTTGTCATTCTTAATTGATTCTTTTATAGGGACGTTCCCCACCAGAAAAACGGCGGGCAAAAATTGCACGTTCCTACAATAACATGATATTCGCTTTTCTATAACGCAGGATTATGAAAAATGAAACTCTTAAGGAGATAAATTTATGAAATGCACGACCAGTTTTTCAAGAATCATTTTAACTTTTGGAATGACTTGTTGTTTAATCTGCGGTTCTTCATTTGTTCTTGCTGGAGATGATAAACCTCAGGAAGTAAAACTGCAGATTGAAAAACTCACGCTGTTTAAAAATGGACTAGGATTTATTGTCTCACATACCAGTCTGCCGGAAGATGCGAAGGCGATAAAAATGGGACAACTTCCCATTCCATCATTTGGAACATTTTGGGTAGGATATCCGAAGAATGTAAAACTACAGAATTTAGTCACATCCATTGAAGAGACGGAAGAGATAATAGCGGTGCAGTCATTGAGTCAACTTCTGCAAATGAACAATGGGCGAAAGGCAGTCATACATACAAGTGATTGTGATATCGAAGGCACGATTCTTTCTGTAAAATCGGAGAATGCAAAGAAAATCTTGATTAATCCGTATTACATGAATCCGAGAAGTTCCAGGATTCCAAATGAGCTTATGCATAAGACATATTCGGATAATCTTATCATGATAAAAACAAATAAAGGAATTGTTGCGCTTAACCCGTCATCGATCTTACGCGCAGAGTTCTCCGATGATGATCCGGAAAATATGCGTACAATAAAACAGTCAAGGCCAAGAATAACAATGAATCTTGATAAACCGGCCGGCGGTGAGAAGGTTTCAGTCAGTTATCTTACACGTGGAGTAACCTGGATGCCGAGTTATCTGATCGATTTAACAGATTCAAAAACAGCGAAGTTTAGTGCACATGCTATCATTATCAATGAGGTGACGGATTTTAAAAATGTGAAAGTCCAGCTTGTAACCGGTTTCCCTAATATCAAGTTCGGTGAGATTCTCAATCCGATAGCCAAGTGTCAGAGTCTTGCCGATTTCATGAATTCTCTGTCTGGTTCCCGCCAAAGTGGTTCAAGAGGTAACTATATGATGACTCAGCAGGCGGTGATGAGTAATTATACATTAATGGAGCAACGTGAATTGGAAGAGTCATCGATCGAACCTGCATATTCAACGGCAGTTGAGGGAGACGTAGCAGAAGATCTTTTCTTTTATCCAATTAAAAATCTAACGCTTTTGAAAGATCAAACAGCTTGGATACCATTGTTTACGGCTGATATGTCGTATAAGCATATTTATACGTGGAATATAGAAGATTTCCTTAACAAAGAAGAACGCTACCGATCTGAGTCACAGGACAGAAAAACTGCTGAAGAGGTGTGGCATTCTTGCCGTTTGGTTAACAGTCTGGATATGCCTCTTACTACAGCGGCAACAGAGTTTTTAACAGATGGAGAATTTACCGGACAGGATGTGTGCTATTATACTGCTCCAAAAGGAGAAACAACTATTCGCATCAACAAAGCCTTGAATGTCCTTGCCGAGCAGGCAGAGGTTGAAGTTGACCGCAAGCGGAATGCTTCAGAATTTCATGGATATAGGTACGACCTTGTAACCGTAAGGGGGGAGTTAAAAATAAGGAACAAGCTTAATAAAGCGATTGAGATTGAAATTAAAAAGGAACACTCAGGAGAACTTATCGAAAGTCAGCCTAAGTGCAAGGATACAAAGACCGCAAAAGGGCTCAAGCAGGTCAATCCAAAACATATTTTAACCTGGAATATTGATTTGAAATCTGGTGAAGAGCAAAATATTTCATACAAATATCAGGTATATATCAGGAATTGAATGATATATAAAAATCCTGTAGGTATTTGATTCTTGCCCGCCGTCTTATTTGGCGGGTATCAAATCCGTGTGATGGAAGATATGATGCCCGCCTTTAACTGCGCATCAGGATCGTTGAAAAGGAAATAGTGCATGGTCTTTAAATCATCAGATGATGCATTAGACAAAGTATATTCACTCATGTACCCAGATAATGAAGATGGTAATATCAAGGCTCTTGAATTGGCTAAGGAGGCGGTGAGTCAGTATCCTGACAATTATCGGTTGAGGATGTTCTATGCTATAATACTTGGAGATACTGAACACGTATCAGATGAAGCAGAAAAGGAATTCCTCCATGCAATTCGAATAGCAGTTGATTTGGATAAGGAGGTTTTTCAGGTCGGCTTGATGAAGATGTCTGTTATCATCTTGGTATAGAAGCCGTAAAGAAAGGTAACGGTTGGAAAGCTGCATTTTTTTACTTGTGCTCTGTATTGATCGCTAAAGGAATGGGTGAGCATGAATTATTCAAGCTTAAAGAAACGCATCTTAAAAATGAGGAAATCTATAAAGAAATTATTGATCGATTTAAAGTAATAGCATTGAAAAGAGGATTAATCACCATTGATGAATAATAGAAGTAGATGCGCGATTAATCGCATCTAAATAATTAATCGATTAGTTGTTTTGCCTTGCAATATCAGGAATCCCTTTCTATCATTAACCAATATATCACCACCCCTTAATCCCCTCCTCTTCTGAGGAGGGGACAAGCGAAGCGCAGGGGTGGTGGAAATGAAAGCTGTTGATTAAATCTTATTGACTTCTTCTTGCAGCATAAACGAAGTATTAGTACCTTCAAAACGTTTATATGTAAAGTTATTCATACATAATCATAAATGAAACTTAATAGCGAGATTACTATGAAAAAAACAATCGTTCTCTTCTTATCAATCCTATTTTGCGGATTAATCTCAAATGCACAAGTTAAAGAAAGTAAATTAGTCGTTGATGCATCGGAATTGAGAGTTAAAATCGATAAGAACATTTACGGACATTTTTCCGAGCATCTCGGACGGTGCATATATGAAGGATACTGGGTCGGGGAGAATTCAAAAATTCCGAATGTAAACGGCATCAGAAAAGATGTCGTTGAGGCGCTTAAAAAAATAAAAGTTCCTGTACTACGCTGGCCAGGTGGATGTTTCGCAGATGAATATCACTGGAAAGACGGAATAGGCCCGCGCGATAAGCGGCCATCTATGATTAATACGAATTGGGGCGGCGTTACGGAAGATAACAGCTTTGGTACGCATGAATTTATGGAACTATGCAGTCAGCTTGGATGCGAAGCATATATCAGCGGAAATGTCGGAAGCGGAACGGTTCAGGAGCTTTCGCAATGGGTGGAGTATATGAACTCGGATAATGTAAGTCCGATGACTGACCTGAGGAAAAAGAACGGCAGGGAGAAGTCGTGGGGAGTGAAATACTGGGCTTTAGGAAATGAAAACTGGGGCTGCGGCGGCAACATGAAACCGGAATTCTATGCCGATCAGGTGAGAAGATACGGAACCTACTGTAAAGATTACGGAAATAACAAAATCTATAAGATTGCCTGCGGCCCGAGTGACAATAATTATAATTGGACGGAAGTGATGATGAAAAATGCCGACGGTTTTATGTCGGGATTATCTTTACACCATTATGCATTTAATGATAAGAAAATTGCTGCGGATTTCGATGAGAAAGGATGGTTTGACGTAATAAAAAGCTCTCTGGCAATTGATGAATATATTGCGAAGCACAGCGCTATTATGGATAAATATGACCCCAAAAAGAAGGTAGCGCTGATTGTTGATGAATGGGGTACGTGGTATGGCGTTGAACCTGGAACCAATCCGGGTTTCCTCTATCAACAAAACACCATGCGCGATGCAATCACCGCAGCATGCAATCTGAATATTTTTAATAATCACTGTGACCGCGTCAGGATGGCAAATTTAGCACAGACTGTAAATGTACTGCAGGCAGTTGTACTAACAGATAAAGGAAAAATGATTGTAACGCCCACATATCATGTATTCGATATGTTTAAAGTGCATCAAAATGCCTTGTGGATTCGTACGAATATTGAATCGCCGGATTATGTTTTAGGTAATCAAATGCTGCCGGCTGTTAATTCATCTGCTTCGATTGATGAACAGGGAAAACTTCATATTTCTTTATGCAATATCGATCCGAAATCTCAACAGAAAATTGTATGCGAACTGCACAAATATTCAGCAACAAAGGTATCGGGGCAAATTCTAACGTCAAAGGAAATGAACGCTCATAACACGTTTGATAAACCGAACGTTGTTGTTCCTCAGAAATATTCAGATTTTAAAATGAATGGCAAAAGTCTTGCGATAAACCTGCCGCCGATGTCGGTCGTAATGCTTGAATTGGAAGGGAAGGTTGAATTAAAACCTGTTCTGGAAATTAAAGATCCAAAACCGGGAGTCAGATACGACTACTACGAAGGAAAGTGGCAGAAACTTCCGGCTTTCGGTCAACTTACTCCAAAACGTTCCGGCACAATAGAGCAGTTTGTAATTCCAACGGAAAATTCTGAAGAAGATTTTGCAGTACAATATGCCGGATACATAAGGATTCCTAAGGAAGGTTTGTATACCTTCTATATCAATTCCGATGACGGATCGGATATCTCTATTGATAAAAACGTAATAGCTGATAATGACGGCTGCCATGCCGTCCAGGAGCAGTCGGGTACCGTTTTGCTGAAATCAGGATTTCATGAAATCACAGTAACTTTTTTCCAGGCAGGCGGAGGTAAAGCGCTGGATGCAAGTATTGAAGGACCGGGAATAACTAAGCAGATAATACCGTCAGGTATGCTGTTTCATAAATAGAGGAAGAAAAAGACCTGTGGGGAAATTTGAGATTTCCCCACAGATAATAATTCTAAGAAAATATCTGTTCTAGTAATTATCGATCAATCCCGACATGTTTTCGTAAAAAATCTTTTTAATATCGGCAATAGACAATCGCATTTCCTGTACCAATTTCAATTGACTATCGACGATATCATAGCGGTAGCCCCGCGGCAGCAAACCGGAATCCGATCCGAAAAGTATTCGATTTGATGAAAAGATATCCAGAAATTTCCGAAAAACCTTCCGCATATCAGGTTTATCCGGATGCTCTGCTATCCATGAGTTTGAACCTGCAGTATCCACATAGACGTTCTTACATTCCTGACCTGTCAAGAGTGTCTCAGCCAGCTTTCCAGCGCCAAAGTTTGGAATTATGAACTTAATACCGGGGAACATTTTTGCAACTGTAATAAGATCTTTGGGATTTGAGAATTCATCGTTCGTAATCGGTGTTATGCCTGCATAGTCGCGTGTGCGCATTATAAGTTTGCCAAAGTGAACAAAGATAATACCTTTACATTCCTGGATGAGATTATAGAGAGGGAAAAGCCATTCGTCGTTGACGCTTATATGATATAACGATGGATAGAGCATAATACCTTTGAACTTATCTTCTTTCATTCTCCTGACAGCATTTTCCATCAATACATTTGAGTTAGGATCAATCGTAAACATCCCGGCAAATCGAGTGGGAAATGCTTTCACAGCTTTAACGACAGATTCTTCATCACCGGGAATGCTTCCGAAGAGAACCAATCTTTCCAGCTTCCATTTATCCATGATATCGATCCATCTTTTGGCAAGCTGTTCAGGATCTTCGCCCGGGATTTCGATATGACCCTTGGCTGCTATATTCCTGAGTTCAGTATTCAAATCTGCCCGATTCGGTTTCTGCTTTACTAAAAATTTAAAATAAGAGTTCGAGTAGAAGTGAACATGTGCATCAAATATTTTATATAAGCCGATCATTGCTAGAACAATTCGATAGATTTCACCGGAGCAGTTAATCCTCGTTCTGCACTAAGCTTAAAGAGCGTTTTGAGCGCTTTTTTTCCGCTTTCTCCCATGTCTACAGTCAATTCACTGACATACATTTTCAAAAATCGTTCGCCCAGCGAAGTGTCTATTCCGCGTCCGAACTGTAATGCGTACGGTATTGCTTCTGATTGATGCGTGTACCCGTAATGAATACTTTGCTTCAGACCGATGGATATTGTACGAGCCAGTGTTTCGCCGAGATCTTTTCGAACAACATCTAATCCCAAAGGCAGCGGCAAACTGCCGAATTGCGATTTCCACAATTCACCAAAGTCGATTATCTTTTTAAATCCATTATTAGCGTACGTTATTTGGCCTTCATGAATCAATACGCCTGCTGCAAACTCGCCCGATTCGACCCGTTCCATAATTTCATCAAACGGGATATCAAAATTCTCCAGCCCATTTGTGAAAATTTTCAAAATGAGTGATGCAGTTGTAAGTTTTCCAGGTGTTGCGACTTTTTTTCCTTTGAGTTCTGTCAATGAATCATATTTTTTTGATATGAGAACAGGCCCGTATCCTTCACCCATACTTGCGCCTGTGGCCATAATCCAGTATTTATCAGCTACAGATGGGTAAGCATGAGCTGATATCGCAGTTACTTCCAGTTCGCCTTTTAAAGCACGTTCATTCAAGGATTGAATATCTTCAAGCATATGTTCGATTGCAATTCCGTCGAGTTTAACTTTTCCTGACGAAAGTCCATAGAACATAAATGCATCATCCGGATCCGGGCTGTGCCCGACTCTGATCAGTCTGTCTTTCATATACTTAATGTCTACGCTTTCACTGCCATATAGATAGTTGCAATACCGAAAGTTTGAGGATACCATGCAGCATTTGAGAAACCGGCACTTGAAAGGATTTTACAGAATTCTTCGCCATCAGGAAACTCTTGAATAGTGCCCGGGAGGTACTCATAGGCAGAACGATTTCTCGAAATAAGACCTCCCACCAGCGGGAGGAAATATCGGGAATAAAATTGATAAAGTTGTTTCACCGGCAGACGGTGCGGTTTTGAAAATTCAAGTATCACGGCCGTTCCACCGCTGCAAAGAACACGGTGAAATTCATGCAGACTGAGTTCAAGGTTTTCAAAATTTCGTACTCCAAATGCTGTCATAACTACATCGAATGTACCGGTTTCAAATCGAAGATGTTCTGCTTCACCGGATTCCAGCGCAACGACCTTCGTAAGATGTTTCCTTTGAATTTTATCCCGGGCGATTTCAAGCATTCTTGCTGAAATATCGATGCCTATTATCTGCACAGGATTCAGCTTGGCTGTTTCGATTGCAAGATCCGCCGTACCGACTCCGACATCGAGTATCCGTTTCGGGTGTGCTTGCTGGAGAAGCCGAACGAGCCGTTTTCGCCAAAGAATATCTATACCAAAACTTAGTGTGTGGTTCAGAAAATCGTACTTATATGCAATAGAATCAAAGAGCGAACGTACCTGCGCTTGCCCGTATATGTGTCGCTCTGGTTGCTCTTCTTTTATCACACTGCCTATGGTTGATTCTTGGGATAAATATCTTTTAAATCAGCAGTAAATATACATAAGAGAGCTAAGAATTCCAACGCTAAATTATATTTAGAGGATATACTTACATATTGAATCAAATGAAAGAATGCCGTACTATAGCATCAAAATATTTCCTAAAGGATACAGGCTATGATGCATCAGTATATAGATTCTCACGCACATCTCTTTTTTGAAGACTACAAAAATGATTTTGAAGAGGTTTTGTCTCGCGCAAAAGATGCGGGCGTGAAATACTGCATCGTGCCGGGAACGGATTTAGCCAGCAGCATGGAAGCGGTATCGTTGGCAGAGCATCATGACAGTATTTTTGCATGTGTCGGCATACATCCGCATGAGGCAGCCAAAGCGACAGATTCAGACTTTAGAAAAATCGAAGAATTAAGCAGCCATCCAAAAGTTATAGCAATTGGTGAAATAGGATTGGATTACCATTATGATTTTTCTCCAAAAGACAGACAGAAAGAAGTTTTTGCCGAACAGATCGAAATAGCCGCAAGGCGAAATCTGCCGATTGTTGTACATACGCGGGAATCGATAGAAGAAACTTTCGCAATTGTTAAGAAAATAGTAAATACTTATCCTGAATGGCAAGAGACCGGTACAACGCCAGGTCGTGGTGTATTTCATTGTTTTCCCGGGACTGCAGAAGATGCGAAATTTATTCGCGGACTGGGATTTTATGTTTCATACCCGGGAATTGTGACATTCAAGAAATCAGAGAGTATAGAGACCGTGAAACAGATCGGACTTCAAAGTATTCTTCTCGAGACCGACTCTCCTTATATGACGCCGGTTCCTCTCCGTGGAAAACGAAACGAGCCTGCAAATATCGTTTATATCGGGCGAAAGATAGCGGAAGCGTTAGACCTCACGGAAGAAGAAGTGGCCAGAGTGACTACAGAAAATACAATGCAACTGTTCAGATTGGGTTGTAACAAAAAAGAAGATTAAGGTTTTGCCTTTGCTTCCTGATATTTAGATCGATTTTCTTCATCGAAGCTTGAAAGTTTATCATATATACTGCGATCGGGATATGTCTGGAATACTTCAGCAATTTCTCTGGATTTTGCATCAAAGAACTGCTTTATAATAATGCTGTTCCGGCTCTGCCGAATTTGAATTTCGTTGATAGATTCGAGTGCATTTAGTATATTGTCCTGCGCCTTTTTCTGTTCCGTAGCAAGTAAATCAATTCCGTCATAATGGTAGTCGTTGAACGCCCTACGGAAAGAATCATATTTCATATTGGTTAATTCATCCGATATACCAAACTTACTGTAACTGGCAGAAGTTTGTTTCCAGTCGTTGGCTTCGGAAGAATTTGCTGCAAGTCGGACGATGTTTACTGCTTTTTGGAAACATGAATTGCCCGACATAGGCACATATGTTTCGAGATCGTATCCGATAATGAGATATGCATAAAAATCAAGGAAACCGGTTAATGGATCGAAAATCATTTCATCATGATTCATACGTTGATTGGGCATGTAAGTGAATTCCCAATTGTTATCCATTATTCTCAAAATAGGTGTCGTACGATCTGATACATCATTAACAATATAAACAGGACGCTGGCTTGCTATGAAAGCTTGTGCCTGATAACGATTATTACTTGATCCGCTTTTGAAAGTGATCTCAATATTGCAGACAATTTTTTCGCCATTGAGATCTTCATTCGTAAATCGAGTGTTGTTCAAGTAGCGTTCTACGTCGGATGAAAAATTGCGCAGGTAATCTCGCTGAGGAGATTGAATGCTTTCAATACTATTGATTGTGACTTTACAGTCGAGCTCTTGTGAGAAAAGAGGGACTGTTAGGATGAACATAAGAATGAATAAAAAAACAAATATTTGTTTCATAGGTTGCCTCTTCCATGTATATATACAGGAAATATAGCCAATTTCTACTACCCCGGCAAGGGAAAAGGATGTTTGCCGTATATCTCATTTGTTCATTGGCAAACACTTTATGTCTTCATTCAATGGAAAATAACGGCCGCGGTACAAAGGCGATCGGAATGGCGAATGCTTTTGTCGCAGTATCTGATAATCTTTGGGCAGTCAATTACAATCCGGCAGGCCTTACGCAAATTAAAAGTATTCAATGTTCTGCTTTTATAGTTCCCGGTCAATTCGGATTGCCTGAATTGCGAACAACAACACTTTCAGCTGCTGTGCCATTCTCATTTGCTGCATTTGCATTGAAGGCGGAGAAATTCGGTTTTGATTTATATAAAGAAACTGAGATTGGAATGTCATTTGCTCTGAAATTAGATCAAAATATTTCAGGGGGATTAAGTCTTAATCTTCATCGTTTCGATATTGCCGGTTACGGCAATAAACAAAACTTCTTACTCAACGGAGGTATCCTTGCAAATGCCCTTGATAATGTTAAGCTTGGTTTCAGTTTCAGCAATATTACAGGAGCGTCAATCGGCCGGACAGATGAGAAAATCCCGCAGCTGTTTTCACTCGGTGCTAGCTGGACTCCGATAGACGACCTGCTGTTATCCTTCGAGATAGAAAAAGATATCCGCTACCATGAAAGTATAAAGTGCGGCATTGAACAAAAAGTATTCGGTGTACTGGCTTTTCAAGCCGGAATAGCAAGAAATCCGGCAAAATATTCAGCAGGGATCACTGTAATATTTCCTTTTTTTGAATTCGGGTATGCGTGTTATAGCCATATTAATCTTGGCTGGACACATCAGATCGAAATCATATGCCGGCTCGACAATTAAAGAAGTATGCGACAATCATTGCTCAGTTTAATGCTTTTCATTATGCCTGTAGCTCTTAAAGCGCAAGAATTGCAGCCAATAGATACTTTAAAAGTTATGGATGATATTCCATGGGAGAAATTATTTGAAACAGGAGCCGAAGATGAAGAGAACTCTTCGGCTGTTGATGATATTGAACAGCTTGAAGATAATCCAATCGATCTTAACACGGCATCGTTGGAGGAGCTTCATTCTATTCCTGCTATTACAAATGTAATAGCATCTCGAATTATTGCAAGACGAGAACTTGCACCATTTACTTCAATAAATGAACTTGCAAGCATCGATGGAATGACTCGGGAAATGCTGTCGTTCATCCGATTATTTGCGCTTGTAAAGCAGGTAAATAGAAAACAAAAGATAGCAGGTAAATACCTCAACAGAACATCAATTGAAATAGAAAAACGAAAAGGCTATATAGATAATATTTATCCGGGTTCGCGGATAAAAAATCTCAGCAAATTCCGCATATCTGCAGGAGATAAAGAATCACCGTTGACATCTGTTGTATCAAAAATAGAAGCCGGAATTTTAACTGAAAAAGATCCGGGTGAACGAAGTCTTAGAAACTTTTCGAGTGGTTTTGGGTGTATAACAATGCCGGTACTCGCAGCAAAACTGATTATTGGCAACTATCAAGTCGAGGCAGCCGAAGGATTGATCTTCTGGCGTGCATCTGCATTTTTAAGGGGCAGCGATGTTATTGCACCGGCGCGTAAAAACGGCAGTAGAATAAGTCCATATCTCTCAACTAACGAGAATTCTTTTCTGCAAGGAACAGCTTTTTCGCTGGATATTAATTGCTTGCAGTTACAGATGTTTTATTCTGACAAATCGATCAATGCAACTTTAGATACACTCGATCAAATATCAAGCATCGATCAAGCGGGACTATTCCGGACGGAAAATGAATTAAGCAAAAAGAATTCAACACGCGAGGTATTATTAGGCGGCCGTGTAATTGCACGAATATTTCAAGGATTAAAATTGGGCGGAACAGCATATCGTACAAAGTTCAGAAATCCTTTCATTCTAAAAAATGAAAATGGTGAAGCGGTCTATAGGTTATGGATGAAGGGATTCGATGTCTCATACACAAATCATAAAATTGATTTGTTCACGGAATTAGCTGTCGACCGGTCGCATAAAACTGCAGTGATTGGCGGTATAATCTATGAACCGACGACATCGCTTTCATTTTCTCTAATTGCACGGAATTATCCTCCTGGATTTCAAAGTATTCATGGAAATGCGTTCGGCGAATCAGGCAGACGGGTTCAAAACGAAAATGGAGTGTATGTTGGAGTAAGGATACATACTATCGATCGGCTACTGATCTCAACATACTACGATCAATTTAATTATCCTAAGCCCACAAATGCATTTCCAGTTTCATCGCATGGAAATGATTTCCTCGCTTTTGCAGAATTCCAGACAGCAAATGATTGCGATTTTTCGATTCGCTTCAAGAGAAAAGAAAAACTATCTGTTGTAGATGAAAGTGATTTGTACGGAAGAACGGTAAAGCGGGTTATTCCGAGGATTCAGGAAAATTGCCGGTTTAATAGTGAACTAGTCATGTCGGCTTCTATTCGTTTAGTAAGCAGAATAGAATGGGCAAAAGTGATGTACGCTGGAATGAAAAAAACTGAACGGGGTTTGTTGATTTCGCAGACAATTAAAGGCAAAGTTTTACATAAAATTACTCTAAGAGCAAGGATTGCTGTTTTTGAGACAGATTCGTATGATTCAAAGATATACGAGTATGAAGACGATCTAACACATGTATCATTTAATCCCGCATTGTATGGGCGAGGCCTGCGATGGTATTTTTTGAGCAAGTGCAGCGTTTTCAAAAATCTCGATATGGGCGTAAAATATTCTCAAACGATAAAAGAGGGAATTAAGTCCATTGGTTCGGGTCTTGATGAAATTGAAGGGAATACTCAATCAATGTTGAGTTTACAAATATATGTTCGATTTTAAAGTGTTTATGACGGAAAACTATTTAAAGAGATCTGATTGATGGTTCTCAAGCTTAATAACTTGCATAAATTGCAATATCGTTGAAAAAAGGGTATATTTTCAGCGAAACCTATATAATTATCGGGATAGTAGAATGCTGCAATTTTTTAAAAAACTCTTTGGTTCTAAGCACGAACGTGATATACAAGATCTTTATCCTATTGTTGAAGAGATCAATAAGCATATTGCTTCATTGGAAGCACTTACGGATGAAGAACTCAGGAATAAAACAGCGGAATTTAAGCAGAGAATTCAAGAGTATACAAAAACCACAGAAGATGAGATTGCCCGGTTAAAAGAAAAATTAAAGCAGTCAGAATCATTTGAAGAACGCGAAGATCTCTATACAAAGATAGATGAGCATAATAAGCGGCTTGATGAACAAATTGAAGAAGTATTAAATGAAATCCTTCCGGAAGCTTTCGCCGTCGTAAAGGATACATGCCGCAGATTGATAGGACAGTCATGGGATGTTGCAGGCACAAAGATTGTCTGGGATATGGTACCGTTTGATGTGCAATTATTGGGAGGCATAGTACTGCACAGAGGCAAGATTGCAGAAATGGCAACCGGTGAAGGAAAAACACTTGTCGCTACGCTGCCGACATATTTAAACGCGCTTACAGGCCGGGGAGTACATATCGTTACGGTAAACGATTATCTTGCGTTACGTGACAGTCTATGGATGGGCAAAATATTTGAATTTTTGGGGTTAAAAGTTACGTGTATACTGCAGAATATGGATCCTTACCAACGGCGAATTCAATATGCTGCGGATATTACCTATGGTACGAATAATGAATTCGGATTCGACTACTTGCGCGATAATATGGTGGTAAATGCCGATGAAATGGTTCAAAGGCCTTATAACTACACAATTGTTGACGAAGTGGACTCAGTCCTAATAGACGAAGCAAGAACGCCTCTCATTATCAGCGGGCCGGTAGCAAGCGAAGACCACAAATTTGATGAAATGAAGCCTTATGTTGACCGGCTTGTAAAAGCTCAACAAAATTACGTCGCAAAAATTACGGCTGAGGCAGAAACATACTTAACGCAGGGAAGGATGGAAGAAGCCGGAGTTCAATTACTGCGCGCTCAGAAAGGTTTGCCTAAGAATAAAAAGCTGATGAAGCTCTTTTCAGAGCCTTCAAATAAGATACTCATGCAAAAAACTGAACGTGAGTATATGCAGGATCAAAGTGCGCGTATGCATGAGATTGATGATGAACTTTATTTCAGCACTGATGAAAAATCTCATGTTATCGATCTTACGGATAAAGGCCGTGAATTTCTTGCTCAAATATATCCGGGCAATGATAAAGACCTGTTTATCATTCCGGACATCAGTACAGAATTAAGCATGATAGAAGGCGACTCAAATCTATCTATCGAAGAGAAACAGAAAAGGAAAGATAACGCAAATAAACTTTTTGCCGAACGAAGCGACAGAATTCACACGATACACCAGCTTTTAAAAGCATATAGCTTGTACGAAAAAGATGTCGAATATGTTGTATCTGAAGACGGTAAGATCATGATAGTGGATGAATTTACAGGACGTTTGCTCTCGGGAAGGCGCTACTCGGAAGGACTTCACCAGGCTATTGAGGCAAAAGAAGGTGTTAAAGTTGAAAGAGATACGCAGACTCTTGCTACGGTTACGCTTCAGAACTATTTCAGGATGTACAAAAAGCTTGCCGGTATGACAGGAACTGCGGAAACAGAGGCATCAGAATTTTTCGATATATACAAACTTGATGTTGTTGTCATTCCGACAAATAAACCGATGATCCGTGATGATAAAGACGATCAGGTATTCAAAACGAAGCGCGAAAAATATAATGAAGTAATAGCTGAAATTGAAAGAATGCGCGCCATTCAAAGGCCTGTGCTGGTTGGAACGACAAGCGTAGAAGTTTCGGAAACGATCAGCAGAATGCTTAAAAGGAAAGGTATACCGCATAACGTCTTAAATGCAAAACAACACCAGCGAGAAGCGGAAGTGGTAGGGAATGCCGGATTACCGGGCGCTGTCACAATCTCGACGAATATGGCAGGCCGCGGAACAGATATAAAATTAGGTCCGGGAGTAAGAGACAACGGCGGATTACATATCATTGGAACTGAACGACATGAGGCCCGGCGTATCGATCGCCAATTACGCGGCCGTTCCGGTCGTCAGGGCGATCCGGGATCTTCGCTTTTCTATCTTTCGCTCGAAGATGATCTTATGCGTTTATTCGGAAGTGAACGCATTGCAAAAATTATGGACCGGATGGGATTAAAAGAAGGTGAAGTGATCCAGCATCCTATGATTACTCGTTCAGTCGAAAGAGCCCAGAAAAAAGTTGAAGAAAATAACTTCGGCATTAGAAAACGGCTTTTGGAATATGACAATGTCATGAACCAACAGCGCGAAGTTATCTATGCCAGGCGACGGCATGCATTGTTAGGAGAACATCTAAAAGACGATATCTTCGATATGATGCGCGATGCCATTGATAAACTCGTGGAAGTATATTTTCCTGAAGGTGATCTTGAAGGACTTCGAAATGAAGTACGGGCGCGCTTCCTTACCGACCTAAAATTTACACAGGAACAGTTCCAAACATTTGGTGAAAAGGGTGTCGCAGATGAAATTATCAGAATAACTCAGGAGTTTTACAAACGGAAGGAAGAGCAAATAGGTCAAGAACTTATGTCGACTCTTGAAAAGATGGTAATGCTTCAAGTGATCGATGTAAAATGGCGTGATCACTTGAGGGAGATGGACGACTTGAAGGAAGGTATTCACCTGAGAGGATATGGGCAAAAAGATCCTCTTGTTGAATACAAAAGCGAGGCATTTAAGATGTTTATGGAATTAATGGATTTGATTGAGACCGATGTGCTTAATATGGTGCTTAAACTCTATCCTGAACGCCCTGAACAGCTTCCTGCACAAAGAGCACGCCGGCCTATGAGACGGGAAGATATGGTATTGACACACGATTCAGCAACAGGAGCCGGATTTACTGCAAATAAAGAGCCTGTTCCCTCATCAGATGGACCACAGCGAGCGCAACAGCCGAGCGCTCCGCGCGTTCAACAAATACGTGTTGGTCCGAAGATCGGAAGAAACGATCCATGTCCATGCGGAAGCGGTAAAAAGTACAAAAATTGTCATGGCGGATAAGCAGCAGTATAGGTTTAGAAATTTGTTAAAAAATTCTTAGCGTTCTGTAAGTGAAAAACAGAGCGCTTTTTTATAATGAAAAATGGAAAATATTAGAAAAAAATATAAAGCCGGGTACGTCGCAATTGTAGGCGAACCGAATGTCGGCAAATCCACGCTTCTCAATGCAATGCTGGATCAGAAGATATCTATTGTAACAAAAAAACCACAGACAACACGCCAGCGTGTATTGGGTATTCTCAGCAGGGAAGATGCGCAAATTATCTTTTTAGATACGCCCGGACTTCTCAAGCCAAAATACCTATTGCATAAAGAGATGGTAAAACATGCTGAAAGCGCTCTTGCAGATGCAGATATTATTCTTGTATTGACTGATGCAGTGCGAAAGACTGAGCTGCCGGAGGAAGTGAGACTGCGTGTCCTGCCTCTGTGTAAAACGAAACCGGTGTTTTTGGTAATAAACAAAGTGGACAAGATAAACAAGGCAGAATTGCTGCCTGTAATACAGACATTCGTAAAGAAAAGACAATTCAAGGAAATTGTTCCCATTTCCGCCCTCAAGCGGGATAACCTTGATGATCTTTTAAAAACAATTATCCAATATTTGCCGGAACATGAAGCATTTTATCCTAAAGATATCGTAAGCGAATATCCTGAGCGGTTTTTTGTCGCGGAATTTCTCAGAGAAAAACTTTTTGAAAAATTTCGGGAAGAAATTCCTTATTCTACTGCCGTAGAGATACGTGAATTTAAAGAACGTGAAAAAGGCAAGACACTTATCAATGCAGATATTATTGTTGAACGTGATTCACAAAAAGGTATTGTCATAGGCAGGAAAGGCGAGGCTTTGAAAGAAATAGGGACTGTAGCACGCAAGGGAATTGAATACTTTTTGCAGCATGAAGTATTCCTTGAGCTTCACGTAAAAGTACGTGAAAAGTGGCGTGAAAATGAGACGATCATTCGTCAGCTCGGTTATCACAGCTAGAATTGAAAGAATTTAATGGAATGTCGCAGCGTTTAAGATTCTATTTGGGCTTTATTGTCATGTGTTTTTTTTGGGGTTCATCTTGGGCAGCAGTGAAGCTCGGTCTTGAAACCGTTCCTATATTTTTCTCAATAGGAATCAGGTTTTCCATTGCAAGCATTATTCTCGGGCTGATCATTATTGTTTTACGTTTAGGTGTTCCGGCCGATAAGAAATTCTGGAAATTGGTGCTCTTTCTTTGCATAACGGCTTTCGCTGTTCCTCTCGTATTGATTTACCGTGCTCAGGCTCATATCAATTCCGGTCTTGCATCAGTCCTTTTTGCGACATTTCCGCTATGGGTAGCTATCCTCTCGCATTATTTCCTTCCGGATGAAAAAATAACTTTTCAACGCGTTGTTGGTATAGTTCTAGGATTTATCGGAGTAGTTATTATTTTCCATGATGGTTTTTCAGAAATGAGCGACACAACCATCCTTGGTATGGCTGCAATCATTTTAGGAGCATTCATTCAAGCGTTAAGTCTGGTTGGCATACGTCGATTTGCCGGGGAAATACATCCGGTTTTGCTCATCTTTTGGCCGGTATTATTTAGTGCGATAATTATGTTCGCTGTAAGCATGGCTACTGAGGATTATTCCTCGGTTATTTTTGATACTAAGGCAATAGCGTCGATTGTCTATCTCTCAGTTTTTTGCACAGTCATTGCATTTGTCATTAACTTCTGGCTGATCAAGCACATGGAGGCAGTCATCTTGTCTCTATCTGCATTTATCACGCCGGTGATAGCGGTATTCATCGGAGTGAAAATTATGGGTGAAGGATTTACATCGATGATATATATAGGCTCAGCAATTGTTCTAATAGGCACTGCGGTTGCGAATATTGGCGATATTATTCATGTCTACCGGCGCAAAGTCAATAGTAAACAATAATCGTTCAAGATGGAATCGTTATACCTGAATTTATGTCGTTAACTTGAAAGCGGCAATTTATGTTGAATCAACCGAATGAGACAACATACACACTTGCAGTAAAAGATCTTTCCTTAACTGAAAAGCTTGATGCTCTTCCTGCAAAACCAGGTGTATACCAGTTCAAAAATCACGAGGGTAAAGTCATTTATGTAGGCAAAGCGCAGAATTTACGTAATCGAGTTCGTCAGTATTTCCATAAATCACGAGTGAATGATACACGTATAGATTCAATGATCGCAAAGATTGTTGACGTTGAACTTACTGTTACAGACAGCGAAGTTGAGGCGCTTATTCTCGAAGCGAATTTAATCAAACGGTTGAAACCGCGTTATAATGTTTTACTTAAAGACGATAAAAGCTATCCTTATATCGCTATTACAAATGAATCATATCCTCGAATATTTGTTACAAGGAAAAAGATCCCTGGATATCGGTACTTCGGTCCTTACACCGATGTGAAAGCAATGCGAAGCGCGCTGAAGACTGTTCGTGATATATTTCTGATTCGAAGCTGTAATTACGATCTCACTGAATCTTCTATTTCACAGAATAAATTCAAAGTATGCCTGGACTATCATATAAAAAAATGTGAGGGACCTTGTGAAGGTTATGTGACACGCGCACATTATAATGCTATGATCGATCAGGCAGCTCAGGTACTTCGAGGAAAGACAAAAAGCGTGACGGAATTATTGAGGAAAGAAATGAATGCACTTGCGGAAGCGACTAAATATGAAGATGCTGCAGCCGTACGTAACCGAATTAATGCATTGAAAGTTTATTCAGAAAAACAAAAAATCGTCGATACAACTGAAACTGACAGGGATATTATTGCGCTTGTAACAAAAGGGGATAATGCTTGTACCGTTATTTTTAAGGTGCGCGACGGAAAAATGATCGGAAGCCAGCACTTATATCTTTCCAATATTAAGGGAAAAAAATACAGTGACTTGCTTGAAACGGTTCTTGAACGGTATTACCTTGATCAAGAAGATATCCCACCTGACTTGTTTTTATCTGAAGAGATGGAGAATATAAATATCGTAAAAGAATGGCTTCGGAAGCTAAGCGGTCATGAAGTCAATATCGAAATTCCGAAATCAGGAGATAGGGCAAAACTTGTATCGCTTGTACGCACGAATGCACAGTTCTGGTTAGATGAAATGGAATTAACGAAACTGAAGCGCGGAGATATGATACCGCATTCAATCGAAGCGCTTCAAAGAGATCTTCGGCTCTCTTCTCCGCCGCGAAGAATTGAATGTTTCGACATCTCGAATATTCAAGAGACGGATACGGTTGCTTCACTGGTAGTTTTTGTGGACGGCAAGCCGAGAAAAAGTGAATATCGAAAATTCAAAATACGGTCTGTCGAAGGGCAAAATGATTTCGCAAGTATGCAGGAAGTGGTGAAGCGCAGATACGAGCGGATTCTTCGTGAAAATGAAGAACTTCCTGATTTGGTTATGATTGATGGAGGTAAAGGACAACTCTCAAGTGCGGTTGAAGTGCTGAATACGTTAGGGTTAAAAAATCTTCCGATACTTGGATTAGCGAAAAAACTGGAGGAAGTATTCTTGCCCGATGAGAGCGAACCTGTTCAGCTTCCCCGGACGTCATCCGGCCTGCGCTTTATGCAGCAAGTCAGAAATGAAGCTCATCGTTTTGCCGTAACATATCACAGAGTTGTACGGTCAAAGCGAATACTTCATACGGAACTGGATCTGATCAAAGGTGTGGGAAAGAAACGTGCAAAAGAATTGCTTGAAGCATTCGGTTCAGTGCAGGGAGTAAAGTTCGCTACGGAGGAGCAAATTGCAGAAATTGCAGGTGCAAATGCTGCAAAGAAGATTATGGAATATTTTGATCTGGGAAATAAAGAAAAGAATGAAAATTCGTTATAAATGGAATCGATCATAAATTGCGAATCGGATGAAATAATAGTAATTTAAAAATGATATGAGTCCATCAAAAACCTTTTTGCGCCTTTTAAAATACTTCCTTAAGTATAAATGGCGAATTGCAGCGGGTCTTATATCTGTCGCAATTATGAGTGCTTCAGATACTGCGTCGGCATATATAATAGCACGGCTTTTTGAAATCCTTCAAACCATAGGCCAGCAAGTACGAGCCGGACAGGAGATTCTAGTGCCTGTACCTTTATCGGTATTCAACAATATTATCTATTCATTCACTGTCCATGGAAAAGAAGAAAGTTTCCAGCTCATCTATAGATTTGCTTTAGTTGTTGTCGTTATTATTTTTATGAAAGTGACATTTGTCTACGTCCGCGAATATGTTATGAGTTCTGTCCAGCAGAAGATACTAATGCGTTTCCGTATTGATCTTTTCAATCGAATCGTTGTTTTGCCTATCCGTTATTTCGATGAGAATAAGACGGGTTATATTATGTCACGCATTACAAACGATGTTAATAATCTGGAGCAATCACTTACACTAATTATTGAAATCGCGCAAAATCTTATCTATACCTGTGTTTTTGCTACTGCACTTTTCTTTACAAATTGGAAATTAACTGTCGTTACTGTGATTATTTTTGCACTATCCGGAGAAATATCGAGAAAATTCGGCGATAGAATTCGAAAGTACAGTCATGATCTTACAAATACGCTTGCAGATATATTGGCGTTTCTGCAGGAAAGAATAGCGGCCATAAGAATAGTAAAATCGTTCACAAGAGAAGAAAATGAGAAGAAGGTATTTCGCGAAAAAGTCGGCAGCAATTACCATTATTCGATGAAAATTGTGCGTGTGATCGCACTCTTAAGCCCCACAAATGAACTGTTCAATACCGCTGCTGCGTCATTACTTGTCATCTTTTCCGGATACCTATTCATCACCGGAACGATGACTATAGAAACAATGATCTTTTTTCTTATTCTTATGATCAATTTAGCGAAACCTGTAAAAGCATTGGGAGAAGGTGCGGCGCGAATTCAAAAGACACTCGTTTCTGCAGGATATATTTTTGAAATACTTGATCTTCCTATTGAAAAGAATAGGAACTCTGCTCCATCACTCATAATTAAAGAAGGTACTGTTGAATTTCGAAATGTATCATTCGCTTATGCTGGAGAAATTCAAGCACTGAAAGAGATAAATCTGAAAGCAGCTTCAGGCGAAAAAGTTGCACTTGTTGGACCAAGCGGAGGTGGTAAAAGTACATTAGTAAATTTGATCCCTCGATTTTATGAATTATCAGAAGGCGCAATTTTCATTGATGAAATGAATATTCGGGATGTGAATCTTTTAGGACTTAGAAGCCAAATTGCAATTGTGCCGCAGGATGTCATTCTTTTCTCAGGTACGGTTCTCAGCAATATACGTTATGGCAGACTCGAAGCTCAGACCGAAGAAGTCATTGAAGCGGCAAAGGCTGCCAATGCACATATGTTTATTGAAAAATTAGAAAATGGTTACGATACAGAAGTAGGTGAGCGCGGCCTGCAGCTTTCAGGAGGCCAGAGGCAAAGGATAGCGATTGCACGCGCGATTCTTCGTAATCCAAAAATCTTGCTGCTGGATGAGGCAACATCTGCGCTCGATACCGAGTCCGAACTTATGGTACAAGAAGCGCTTGATCGGCTCATGGAAGGGAGGACTTCTTTCATTATTGCGCATCGGTTATCAACGGTTGCACATTGTGACCGCATTGTCGTAATAGATTCGGGCCGGATTGTAGAGATCGGGACACACGATGAGCTTCTCAGAAAAGAAAGTGGTTTGTACCGCCGCTTGCATGACCTTCAATTTGCCGATAATCCTGTTTCATGAACGATCCTATTCCAAAACGTATAGAACTCAGGTTCCGTCGTTTGCTGATAAGAATTCTGGGAAGATTCTTCAGGCGAAACAATACTCTTCAAAACAATACCGATTTAAATACATGCAAGTATCTTTTTATGCGTCAGGACAGGATAGGCGACGTGCTGATTTCTACGCCTCTGTTTGATGTTCTAAAAAAACATTATCCCTGTGCGATATTGGATGTACTCTTAAGTGAAAAAAATTATTTCGTTCTTGAAAATGATCCCCTGATTCGCAGACGCTGGATGTACAGGAAAAATTTAGTAAATCTTTTTTCCCTGATTAAAACGTTGAGAAATGAAAAATATGACTTCGTTATTGACCTGACGGATAATCCTTCTACTACTTCAACGATTCTCAGCTTATTGATAAAGGCAAAATGGAATATCGGAATTGAAAAAGACAATAAATTTGTCTACGATATTGTCGTGCCTATGCTTTCACGCAGCGAAACACATGTTATCGATAGAATATCACAATTGCTGAATCCTTTTCTGATTGATCCTCGTGAGGAAAAATTAACTGTAAGATACTATACGTCTTATGAGTCGGAGAAATTCGTTGAAAGTTTTTTGAGGCAAAACAGCATATTCTCTAATCCGATAATAGGAGTTAATATATCTGCCGGTAATAAAACGCGTTTTTGGGGTATAGAAAATTTCCAAATATTTTTAAATCACTTGAGTACTGAATATCCGGAATATAAGCTGTTGCTGCTTTATCAGCCGTCTGACAGACAGTGTGCCGAAATGGTAGCCGGTTCAAGTAAAAGCGTTGTACTTACGCCGGTGACGTCTTCGTTTGATAAATTTGCCGCTTTCGTAAAGCGCCTGTCATTCCTGGTTACTCCGGATACGGCAGCCGTACATCTGGCATCGGCATTTAAAGTCGGAACTGTCGTACTTTATGTCCAATCAAACAAAGCACTGCGTATATGGGAACCGTATGGAACTGACTATGAATGCATCGTGACAGATGTTGACGATCTATCAATGATTCCGGTGAAACAAGTTCAAGATGCTTTTGGCAAGCTTATTAGTCGATCCAAAAAGAAAGCTGAAAAAGACGTGCAAAAATCAGAAACATGACAATAATTAGAAAATTGGAATATTGGTGGAGGTATTACATTGTTTATCCAGCTCTTCAACGGATTTTTCACAACACTGAAATTAAGACACCTGTTGACTTTCAATCGATAAAAAGTATTCTCATCTTACGATATGACAGGATCGGGGATATGATTGTCACGACGCCAGTCTTTAAATGTCTAAAGGAAGCTAATCCTCAGCTACGAATTGGAGTATTTGCAAGTCAGGCAAATGCCGAGATTATATCTCACAATTCACATGTCGATACAATCCATATACTAACAAAGAATTGGTGGCAGATTATCCGCGAAATAATCAAGGCAAGGAAAGAACACTATGATGTAATTCTAAATCTTATTTTTAACCGCACAACGAGCGGAGGAGTTCTTTCCAATATTATTGCACCCGGTGGAATAAAGATAGGGCAGGGAGATGAAAAATACAGGTTCTATTTCAACATTCTTCTGAAACTTACGCGTCAAAGTAACCACATGGTCGAAACTCTTGTATCTATTATCAAAACTGTATTTAATATTCAGATCGATCCGAATCAATTGATATATGATATTGTTCTTGATGACAGGACAAAAGAGCAAATCCGGGCTTTTTGGGAGAAACATAATCTTCGGCCGCGAACGGCTTTCCAGAATCGTGGAATCCCTTATATAGTGTTTAATCTTTCAGCGAACGATTCTGTAAGAAGAATTTCAGCAGGACAGGCCTTATCGATCGGAGAATATCTTGATTCAAAAACATCATATAAAACACTTCTACTTCATGCCCCGAACGATCCGGTCATGTTAAAAACGAAGAAGCGCCTGGTAGAAATAACACGCTGTCTGCCGTTCCCGGAACAGGGAACTGCTTCTTTGCTTGAGATTGCTGCAGTAATCAAAGGCGCATCTGCTGTCATAACACCGGATACATCCATCATTCATTTCGCATCTGCTGCCCAAACACCCATTATAGGATTTTATACAAGTATGCAGGATATTCACGAATGGCTGCCGCTTCAGGTGAAACAGAAAATTATTTTGTCCGGAAAAAATATGCCTACATCATCGATATCTGTTTCAAGCATGATTAAAGGAATTGATGAATTTTTACATACGCTGTAGTTACGACAATCATTTAGATGAAGAACGATACCTGATAGGCAAAGATTTTTTTAATTATATGATTGGATCTAAACCATGCGACATCCGATAAAAGAAAAAACATTTCCCCAAAAATTAATACGCATTGGCTTATATATTTTTGCATTTAGCATTCCCATATCGTTCGTACCTGCGGAATTTGCTGTTGTTATTGCATTCGTCGGATGGCTTTTGGAAGGTGTTCTTAATAAGCGCTGGCAATACTATTCAACAAGATTATATATACCGTTGATATTCTATATAGTCTGGAACATTCTTGCGTCCGTTATTTCTCCGCGGCCAACGCATAGTCTTTCAGCATTAGTAGATAATGAATGGCCCATGTTGATTATGCTGCTCATGCTGTCGACCATTGATGATATCAATGTCATGAAACGTATGCTGAATCTCTGGCTTTTTACGGCATCAATAGCAGCAGCTTATGGAATATGGCAGACGTTTACAGGCATTCAATTTCATCGTTCCGATATAATGAGTCCGATGGGAAATTATTTTCGTGCGACGGGATTTAATGGATTTTATCTTACCTTTGCAGGATTTATGATGTCTGTTTTCTTTGTAGGCCTATGTATCAGCTTCCAATCCGGTTTGAGCCGCCGTTGGAGATATATGCTGGTTACAATTATGAGCTTTGCAGCAGTTCTCGGAACATTTGCAAGAAGTATCTGGCTGTCATTCGCTGTTGCAGTTCCGGTTTTCGGCTTTATGAAAGGGAAACGTATCGGCAGTATTGTTACAACGGGATTCCTTGTTATAGTTATATTCTGTCTGGTTTTTATCCCGGCAATTAGAGAACGTGCATTCTCAATTGTTGTCCCTTCCGAAAATCAAACACGACTAAACCTTTGGAAAACAACTTTAAATATATCGGCTGATTATACTTTGTCAGGAATCGGAGAGGATAACTTTGATTATTATTTTGAAAAATATAAAGTGGAGGGATATTACGATGCTACCGGGCATCCTCACAATGATTATCTAAATGTTCTGGTCAATTCAGGAATCCCTGGCTTGTTTGCATTCCTGTCTATATGGTTGATTATTATTTGGATGGGATTCAGAACTGTAAAGGATTCAAAGAATCCGTTTATAAAAGAAATAGCGCTGGGAAGTACATTGGCGATTATAGGCTTTATGGTTGGAGGTATTTTCCAAAATTATTACGGAACATTTGCCAATTGCTGGGGATGGTGGTTTATGGCAGGATTAGCAATGACTTCACATCGGTTTTGCCAAAAAGAGAGAACCAACTAAAAAATTTTGTAATTTTTATATTCTCCGATTCTCCATCCGAGTCTTTTTTCGATCGAATCAAGCATTTTTTCTTTCAGCGGTTGCCGTACTTTTTTCCTGCCGTATTGAAAATGCCAGTTCTGGCTATCGACGCGTTTTCTCATTACTTCGGGATGAGTGCCTTCAAACAGTTTTAATTTTCCACCATTGGAATAATCGTATTCGGCCATGTCGCCTATGTTATGATCTACCCATTCATCCGGGTGCCAGAGTTTGTTGAAATACCTTTGCTTCAGCTGCTGAATATTCGGAGGTTTTACCCATCCATAATGATAAACTGCCGCATCAATCAGTTTTACGCGAAGCTTTCGACCGCCGATTCTAAATCCCTGGGCGTCTCCCCAGGAACGCACTTTATCAGACGGTCTGACTATTCTGATTTCTCTCCGATACCAGCGCCGTGAATCGCCGATATAGCCATAACTGCCGTAAAAATGCTTGTAATTAAAAAGAAGCCCTTCTACTTCATTTATGTTTCTGTAGGTATTCATTGCATTTCTAATGGCCGAATAATCTTTTTCATGCAGTACTTCATCTGCTTGAAGATAAACGGCCCAATCACCTGCAACTTGATCGAGCGCCAGATTTGTTTGCTGTGAAAGAATTGTTCCGCTTTTACGGAGTTCATCATCCCATATGGTTTCAATAATCCGAATTTTTGAAGATTTGAGAGATTTGATCTGTTCAAGAGTATTATCGTCAGATCTGCCCACAGCAATTATCAATTCATCACAAAGAGGGAGGAGAGATTGAATAGATTCCAGGAAGGGATAATCGTAGATTACACCGTTGCGGATAAATGTGAATCCGGCAATTTTCATCTTCTAAATGTTTGTCAAAAATTGAAACCTATGGAAACTATATGTGAATTTCCCATTTGCGATGTAAACGGGATGTAAGCATAATCGATTATTACAATACTGTAATGGAATCCAATACCGGCAGAAAAATCGCGGTACTCGTAGCCGGTCCCATAACCGAAACGAACCGATACTGCATCATTATATGTAGCTTCAGAACCGATGCTTAAATGACGGAAAGATGTACCTAATTCGGATGAATATGCAACGGCAATTCGAAACGAGATTACATCTAGTTGGGACGAATATGTACTGCCGAACCGAAGTTGCGAGGGTAAATCTGTTGTTTCGTTTCTGAATGCAGAAAGCGAACCTAAATTCGTTAACGCAAATCCAAGGGTGACTCCATCAATTGACGGAACGTACAATGCGCCTAAATCAATTCCCCAGCCGGTCGCTTCATCAACAAATATTTTTTCATAGAGATATTTTGGAGCGATACCGATACTTATCGACTCAGATAAATTGATACCGTAGGTTAATTGGAAAAATGTAGATTGAGAGTTGAATGAACCCAGCGCAGGCCCGGGCTGATCGCCATGAATAGGGATGTCGTCAATACCTGTATTTCCTATTGAGAGCGAAAGATTGCCTATGCTGAATGGCGCCGCAATAGATAAGTATTCTGTCCGAACATCTTGAATCCATTCTGTGTGGGAGAACATGACACCGTATGATTCGCGCGAGGCGAGATTTGCCGGATTCAGCAAGATAGATGGAAGTGCTGTCGGATCAGCGACAAACGATTCACCTGTGGCGCCTATGAATGGAGTTGTGGGTAATTTCAGACTCGAGACACCTCGTGAAGTTCCCTGTGATAGAACTATTGCCGGCAGAAAAATGAATGCAAAAAGAATTTTGTGTTTCATTATAATTTTAAAGAAAATGAAAGAATATGTATACCGCTTGGACTATAGGGTTCAAACACATATGTATATTGAAAAGCAGGAGTCCATGTTGAAAGTTTTGTTTGGGCAGATATACCTAAAGCAGGTTTTGCAGGCAGATCTGCGTTCAATGCAATCTGGTCTACGCCGCCCCTGATATGGATACCTTCAAACACCTCAATTTCCGAACCAATTCGAGCAAATGATGCAGAACCTATAACTTCAAATTCACCTGAGAATATAAAAGAACAGTCCACAGGAATCCAGCTAATGCCGATTCGTTTTCTCAGCGGAAATTTTTCCACAGTGGAATTACCGTTAATCCCATACAGCGAAGTTGTCTCCCATTTATATTTTGCATTGATATCTTGTATAATTGCGCCAACGGTAATATCTTGCGAAAGGCGATAGATTACACCTATGTCGACAGCTGCAGTTGTACTTTTAATTCCTTCAAATAGCAAATAGTACAGTATCTTTACATTTATGCCGAAAGAAAAACTCGAAACCGGTTTTAGACCAAATGAAAGCATAAACGCATTTTCAGATGTACTATACGTTTCTGTATGAATGCCGTCTCTGTTGCGTCCGTCAATGTTTCCTACGCCGGCATTAATGATGGACAAAGATAATCCTGCATCAGGTTTGACATTTTTTGTGTAACTGAGATAGTTGAGTCTCCGGTCAAGCGAGAGAACTCCGTAAGCCGCTACAATGGTCGGATCTGATTGAAACGGAACGACTGCCGGATTGTAGTAGGATTGCAGGTCGCCGCTGATTACAGCTGTCATTGCATTGCCCATAGCAATACCCCGGGCACCAAATCCCATTCGCATTGCAGCACCGGCAAGTCCTGCAATAGAAGAACTGCTCTGCAATTGACCGAATAAACTCGGCAAAAAGCTCAAGGAAAGAAATACAATTGCCATGATATTTCGACAGGCTTTTTTCACTTCAGCACCAATATCTTTCCCCATAGAGCTGATTGGCTGCCGATTTCTACCCGGTAAAAATAAACTCCGTTGGTCACAAGCGAACGGTTGTCGTTTTTACCATCCCAGATCTCGTCATATTCGTTTCCGCTCAGGCGTGATGCTTTTTGTATCAACGTACGAACAGGCTGCATCGCATAATCAAAAATACGTATTGTCACTTCTTGAAGGCCGCCCTGGTCAGCACCCAAGCTGTAGTGAAGGCGGACAGGTTCGTCGTCCGGTGCAAAAGGATTAGGATACGCGTATGTACGGTTTTCATTTCTAACAGGTTCATATGTGCGGAAAATATTCCAGATCGATCCAAAATTTTGATATGGCGAATCGATCGTATATGCAATACCTTCTGGTCCTGCACACCATACAGTATCGCCTTTTATGCCAATACAATATATTTCACGTGCAGCAAAACGATGAAGTGAAGAAGGATCTGAATCGTAAATGGATCCGTTTCGTATCCAGCTTTCTCCGAAATCAGATGATCGAAAGATTCCGTTATCAGTTGCGATATATACTAAAGAATCTTTTATAGCAATATTATGTGCCCATTCTCCGAGCAATGCGGTTTTCCATGTTTCACCGCCATCTGAGGAGTAACTTACTCCTTTTGTCTCATCCGGGTCATTTGCATTAACTGTTGCCGCCCACATAATCCTGCGAGTGGGTAAAACCTGTTCATTAAGAGCAACAACGAAATTGCCGGAAATTGGATGATTCTGGTTCTGATGAGAAAACTTTCGCCAGCTTACACCGCCGTCAGTAGATTTATTTATTCCACCTGCAGTTCCGGCCCAAATAGTCGTATCATTACTGGCATAAACTGAAAAAGCCCTATGATTAAGATTTTCTTTTGTTTTTAATTTTCCTGTTGATGATGAAAGATCAAAAGCGAAATCTAAAGCCATCGTGGTATCAATATAATCAAGGCTGTCAGGCGGAATGATAACACGCTGCCATGTTTTGCCGGTGTCTATCGATTTGCGAAGCATACCATAGAAGTTCGCGGTCCATATAGTGTTTTTTGTTAAAGCAATGTCATAGGTGAGATTGCCCTCTTCTGCTGTGGCGGCTAAAGCACGAATCCTGTTTTTGCTGCCGTAGAATAATGTATCAACAGTAGCAGAATCAGGCTCTTTAGGTTGAGAAATGAAAAACCAGGTAATTCCGTGATCAGTCGAATAATGCAAGCCGCCGCCGACCGGTATATCATCACCATCAGATTTTATAGAGTAGCTTGATGCCGCCCATATGTTATTGTCTTTTGCAGCAATTGCCGAGATACCCTTAGTATCAAAAGTGGAAGTACCGGAAAAATTAGTCCAAGTTGTTCCACTGTTGGAAGTGAAACTCAATCCATTGTCTGTTCCAAGCCAAATCGTATCTTGTTGTACCAATATGTCAGTAGCGGAATTTGTCAACACTGACGAACTGATCGAACCGGAATTAAAGCTGTAAGTCTTTGGAAGCTGTGCTGAGGCAAGCTGTGATAAAAAACTAACAGCGATCATTATGTAAATTAAAAGCTTCATTTTGTAACAACAATATTTCCAATTATAACGTTACTGGAATCGAGTGATTTATCTACAGCCTGGAATTCAAATCGATAGGTGCCGGTTGGAGTGGCATTGGGGAGACTTATCTTTAATCCATAAATCCCATCTCCTGCAACAATATCACCGCTGATTGAGCTTGCACCACCATCGTCGTAAAGAGAATGCGGATTTCCGCTTGACGGCGATCCATCCGGTTTGAAAGAGCTAAAGAATACCCTGCGAATATCGGACTGCCCATCGGAATCCAAAGCTGTAAGACGAAGCTGCAGAAGATGGTCTTGAACGCCAAGAGAGACAAGAGTGTCCATCTCCAGGCTAGAGATAACAGGCGGCTGATTAAGTCTGACGACTTGAAAAGGCAGCATTATCATATTACTTTGATATTGCTGATCTTGAAAATGTATATAGCCGATAAGATTTTCGCTCCATAATTTAATCCAAAATAAGCCTACATCAACACGGCTTATTTTAAAATCAACATAACCTGAAAAGATATTATCATTAATAGTCTGATCGGGAAATACTCCATCATCATGCAGCAAACATTCACCGAGTGACGAATAAGATTGATCCATGATGACGGAACATTGAACATTTTTTATTTCCTGTGCACCTGCTGAATGGATAACCTTTACCGCAGCCAAACCCCTGATTGTCAGCTGATCGTCGGGATTTCGAACAGCTCCAATATTTATCGTATCTGTATTAACGATAGAGAGGGAAAAACTGGCGTCGGATAGTACAGGTGCAATGCCTGCAGAATCAATCACTGTATCGTATTGTTTCTCACATCCTGGGAACAATAAAAAGCTACAGCAAATAGCGCAGGGAAACAGGTATATTTTGCGGAGCAGATGATACACAGATTGCTTTCTTACTGTCTTATGAGTAAATAAAAATTATAGCAATCGTCGATCAGTCTGCCTTTATGAAGGAAAAAATTCAGTCTATTATATATGTATTATATAAAAAGATATGGAAATATGCAAATATCTATTAACCTATTGAAATAGGAATTAGTGAAAAAGACAGAATAAATATTAAAATGCAAAACCAGCCGATTGCCATTCGCTTTGGATCAAGAGGAGTCTCGTCAAATACAGGCGGATGGTATAATTTTACGACAAAGAAAGCGATCATTGCCCAGAGAAACCAGGCATGCCAGCTATATTGAGCAAAAGGAACAATTTGACCAACGTCACGTTTATAAACTAATTCAAATAACAATCTTAAAATTATATCAGAAAGTGACGGGATACTTATTGCCAGGAGGGCATAAAATGATACCTGTGCAATTTTTCGATGTGATTTTCCGAACATTGCGTAAATAACATGTCCGCCGTCGAATTGTCCCATTGGAATGAGATTCAAAGCAGTAAAAAAAAGACCAAACCATCCGGCGCAAAGAAAAGGATAATGGTACATTTCACTCATGGGCGGAACAAATTCAATTGTAGGATTAGTCAGCAGGTCCTTTAAACCTGAATAAAGAAGTGTATTGCCGAATGCAAGAGGTATTCCATGTCCGCCGGCTGATGCATTAAAGGCGAAGTTATAGTCCGGATGAATAGAGAGAATAAATTCAGGAGAAGGCAGATTAAGGAATCCATAAATTAGAACTAAAAGGGAAGCGATGAATCCCGCAATCGGACCTGCAACACCGATATCAAATAATGCTTTTTTGGACGGAATTGGTGCCTTTGTACGAATAACGGCTCCAAATGTACCGAAATTCAAAAAATACTGCAGCAGAAAAGGAATAGGCGGGAAAGGTATGAAGTACGGCAGCGTTGCGTCTACATTGTGATGACGGGAAGCAAAGTAATGCCCAAATTCATGGCTGGCAAGAATGAATAAAATAGCAGTAGCGTAGGGAATACCGATAAAAAAATTACTGAGTTCAAACGGGTCACTGTTTTGCCATAGAACACCGGCTATGGTTGTAGTAAAAAATGTAAGAATAAATAACCCGAAGTGAAGAAGCCAAGTGGATACTATCGCTATTTTTATACGTTTTTCTTTAAATATATTAGATGTTCGATCCTGATTGGGATCCATTTTATCCTTACTGATATATTCTTTAAAAGACGATTTAACGCTTTTTACACTCTAATCTATACAGGTGACAACCAGATAGGATTTGTCAAACAAAAATGTGACTGTGCATCAATAGAATCGGATGCTGACGTCCAAACCTCCGCACGTATATAATTCATTTTCTCGATTTCAACCGTAAAGTTTCTTCTCACGGCATAATCAGACAACTTTTCGGAAATGAGCGTCGTTTCACGATCCCTTATACTGCCCATTAAGACTTTGACGGAATCGATTGAACCGTATTCATTTGAAGAGAAGATTTCAAGTGAAACAGAATGCTTATTTCCAGCAATTGTCTCTCCGATGGAACTGATTTTATACTCTTGA
>CAZYAM010000004.1:52017-57693 GCA_964645575.1 uncultured Ignavibacteriaceae bacterium | reverse complement strand
TTCATCTTTTTACCTCTTTCTAAAAATATTTCCATACTTTTTGTACAACCACTATGAATTAACTTACTTTGCATAATATCTATTACTCTTTACTTCCCTAATACCAACTTCTTATAACGGTCATTAATTCTTCTCCAATGAAGATTTGCCAAAAAATTATCGATGTATTTTGCCCGGGCAGCACCGTCCTTATGATAATATGCATGCTCGAATACATCGAGTGCAATCAAAGGCACACCGCCCCAGATAGCTCCGTACTGATGTTCGTCCACAGTTATGTTAAGCAGGCGCTCTGAATAAAGCCGATCAAACACAAGCAGTCCCCAGCCACTTAGCTTAGCGGACACTGCCGATGCCTTGAAATCAACTTTCCACACATCAAACGAACCGAATTCTTTTTCAATAGCTGCTTTGATTTCCGGCCCTTTACCCGGATCGCCGTCGCCGCCTAACACTTCCCAGTATAAATCGTGCAGAAGCGCACCTGAATGGTTCCATGTAAACCGGCGCTTCAGCTCACCAATTTGGCTAAAATTGCCGTTTGCCGCACCACGGTCGGCAGACTCGAGTGCTTTTTCAATAGTATTCAACGCAGTCACATACCCTTTGTGATGCGTATTGTAATGCCAGTCCGTAGTTTCAGGACTCATAACATTTGACAGCAGTTTCTTTGCTTCATCGTCCGAATAAGGACGGGATTTGAACTTCCATTCGTATGCCATATTATGTTCCCTTTTCTGTATTATTATTTTAGGTTAGTTTTAATTTAATATATATAACCTTAGAAAAACAAAAAGAGTTCCATAATAAATCACAAAAAAATAAATAATAATATCCAAACAAATTCCAATATTCAAGCTTCAAATACACTTTGGAATTTGGTTATTGTTTGCTATTTGCGATTTGATATCTGGAATTTTTCCTGATAGTGCTTTTTAAATTTTTCTGCATCAAATCATATTTAATGTCAGTTTTGCCGCCTCGGACATCATATCCGGATTCCACATAGGTTCAAAAACAATCTCGACGACTACATCTGATACACCCGGAATCTGCTGAACACGCCGCTTTACATCAGCTGCAATCATCGGGCCCATACTGCAGCCGGGAGCAGTGAGCGTCATTCTGATATAAACATCGGATTTACCGTGACTATTTTCTTCGATTTTAACATTGTAGACCAATCCGAGATCGATAATGTTCACCGGAATTTCGGGATCGTAACAATTCTTTAACGCATCCCAAATACGCTGCTCCGATACCGCCGGCGTCCCCTTGGCCGCAGCTTTATCTTCTGCTATAGCAGTATCGATAATCGATTCATTTTTTTCTTTTGCAATCATCCCTGTACCTTACTTGCAATCACCGCAGCTACTGCCGCCGCAGCCGCTGTTGTTATGACCGCAGGATTGCGCCTGGTTTGGATTATTAAACCTGAATCCTTTTCCCTGCGGACCTTCAGTATATTCCAGCGTTGTTCCAATTAGACCCTCCAGACTTCTCTCATCAACATATATTGAAATGCCTTCACTTTGTAAAACCTTGTCTGTGTCTTCCACTTTGTTGTCAAACGCAAGCAAGTACGAATATCCGCAGCAGCTGCCGCCCTGAATGCCTATACGCAACCCATGCTTATCAGGCACTTGATTATCTCTGCGGATAATGCGAATCTGTTCCGCCGCTTCCGGTGTTATAATAATATCCTGCGTTTCCTGTCTGCTCATAACCATAATCCTCTGATTTGTGTCTTCTTAAATAACACTTATTCTGTCGATACAGTTTCATTATTCTTATCTACGGCATTTTTCATCGTATGCCAGGGAAGAATAGCACATTTCACACGCACAGGGAACTCGCTGACTCCCGCGAATGCCGCCAGTTTTCCCAATCCTTCTATATCTGCTTCATCCTTCATCTCGCCGCGTACCAGATGGTGAAACTTTTCAAATAACTCCTCCGCTTCCGCTCTCGTTTTTCCTTTTAGTACCGTGCTCATAACGGAAGCAGATGCTTTGGAAATTGCACATCCCGATCCAACAAAAGTAATCTCTGAAATGACATCTCCTTTCATTTTAAGAAAGACTGTATAATGATCTCCGCAAAGCGGATTGTATCCTTCCACAGAGCAGTCGGCATCTTCGAGTTTTTTAAAATTGCGCGGATTCTTATTATGATCCAGAATCACTTCCTGATATAATGCTTTAAGGTCAGACATGTACAAATATCTCTTTTACTTTTTGTATACTGTGCACCAGTGACTGTACTTCTTCCCGTGAATTATAAAATGCAAACGATGCACGGGCTGTTGCCGAAATGCCGAACCGTTTCATGGCAGGCTGCGCACAATGATGCCCGGTTCGGATTGCAATCCCTTCACGATCGAGAATAGTACCAATATCATGCGGATGAATTCCTTCCATCACAAATGAAATTACTCCTGCCTTTTCTTTCGCTGTTCCGATAATTTTCAATCCGTCGATTGCAGTGATTTCTTCTTCTGCAAATTGCAGGAGCGCCTGCTCGTATTCCTGAACACATTTCCAGTCAAGTGAATTTACATAGTCAATCGCAGCTCCCAATCCAACGGCACCTTCAATATGCGGCGTGCCTGCCTCAAATTTATGGGGAATATCATTGAAAATCGTTTTCTCGAATACGACGGATTTGATCATGTCACCGCCGCTTTGATACGGAGGCATTGATTCAAGCAACTGTGACTTTCCATACAATATGCCTATTCCCGTCGGGCCAAATACCTTGTGAGAGGAAAATACGTAGAAATCTGCGTCCAGATCGCGGACATTCACGGGAAGGTGCGGAACAGCCTGTGCACCGTCGACAAGCACCGGGATATTTTTCCGGTGCGCCATTTCGATCATATGCTTAACCGGATTAACCGTGCCGAGTGCATTCGAAATATGACCGATAGCCGCTATTTTCGTCTTTCCGGACAGCAGACGATTAAATTCATCCAGAATAACTTCGCCGTTTTCATCTATCGGTGCAACACGGAGATTGGCGCCTTTTTCTTCACAGAGTATCTGCCAGGGTACGATATTAGAGTGATGCTCAATTTCCGTGATTAATACTTCGTCACCAGGTTTAATTTTAATTTTACCGTATATTGCCGCGACAAGATTAATAGCTTCCGTTGCTCCGCGAACAAAAACTATCTCGCGTTCTGAACCGGCATTTAAGAATTTCTGAACCTTAACGCGCGCCTCCTCGTATTTCTGTGTTGCCAGCTCGCTTAAATAATGCACTCCGCGGTGAACATTAGAATGCTGTGCCGTATAGTAATTCCGAACAGCATCTATAACAGGCCACGGTTTCTGTGCAGACGCTGCATTATCAAGATAAACCAGCGGTTTTCCATGAACCTTCGAAGCGAGGATGGGAAAATCAAGGCGAATCTTATCGACGGGGAAAGTATCGAGAATTGATTCGAGTTTACTCATATAAATATTTCTTCCTCTTTTAATCCTGCATGTCCTATATCTAATCTGGCATGAATCATCTTCTCTACCTGTCGGCGCAAAGGCTCTATGGTAATCCGGTTAATCACATCACCTGCAAAAGCGAAAGTAAGTATATCGCGTGCCGCTGCCAGATCAATTCCGCGGGAGCGAATATAGAATACCTGCTCGTCGTCCAGTTGGCCGATAGCAGCGCCGTGCGTGCATTTCACATTATCTGCGAAAATTTCCAACTGCGGCTTTGTGTTCATTGTTGCATTATCTGAAAGCAGCAGTGTCTTATTTGTCTGCTTTGCGTCCGTCTTCTGAGCATCTTTCCTTACAAATATTTTACCGTTGAAAACACCCTTCGATTCTCCATTGAGAATTGCTTTATAAAGTTCCTGACTATTACAACGCGGCTTCACATGATCAACGGCTGTGTGGTTGTCGATAACCTGCCTGCCGGTACTAAGGGTCAATCCGTTCAGCGTGCACTCTGAACCTTCCGCATCCATCACAACTGCAATATCGTTTCGTACAAGAGAACCGCCAAGCGAAACTGCATTCGATGTATAACGAGCTGCTGCATTCATAAGGATCCGAGCTGTCCCTATGTGAAATGCATTCTCATTTTCCATCTGAAGCTTATTGTGTTCAAGATACGAATTCTCTCCAATTACTATTTCAGAAACTGCGTTTGTAAAATAAGTGTTTTGTGCAAGCCCGATATATGTCTCAGTGACTTCGCATCGGCTATTTGCACCTGTAATAATCAAATTTCTTGGCTGCGCGGCGTACTCCTGCTTTGAATCTGATGCAACAAAGATAAATTGTATCGGCCGGCCGATTACCGTATCTTTCGGAACCGACAGGAAACCTCCATCCCACAAGAATGCTGTATTCAATGCCGTAAATGCATTCTCTCCGCCTTTTACTAAACGGGAAATATAAGGATAAACGGCCTCCGGAGTATTCTTCAGTGCCTCGGCTAAACTTCCGACCGCAACTCCATTAGGGAGCATATCAATATCCGATAATTCTGATGAAAACATTCCATTTATAAAAACCGCATGGATTGCGTTATCTATTAGATATTTTTGAATATCGTCTCTTTTTATCCCATTTAATTCGTAATGAAGAACCGGCTGAAATTTAATTCTTGTTATCGGTGAAACATTTGTAAACCGCCATTCTTCCAGCCGCGTTGTCGGGAAACCGATCTCACTAAGACAGCGCACAGCATCGCGCCGTATAGCATGCGTGGGCTTTGATTTTTCACCATTCAAACTTTGTTCGAACGCTTTAAACCTTGATTGATACCATTGAATATTTTTATCGTTAGACTGCATCATATTCATCTACGCTTCGTGTTCGGTTCCTTCTCTAATCCAATCATACCCGAGCTCTTCCAACTTGACAGCGAGTTCCTTTTCGCCTGATTTCACTATTACTCCATCGACCAGGACATGAACAAAATCCGGAATAATATAATTAAGCAGCCGCTGATAGTGCGTCACAATAATCGTAGCGTTCTCTTTCGAACGAAGCTTATTAACACCTTCCGATACGCTTTTTAACGCATCTATATCCAGACCGGAATCCGTTTCATCTAAAATCGACAGCTTTGGTTCCAGCACTGCCATATGAAATATTTCATTGCGTTTTTTTTCACCGCCCGAAAATCCTTCATTAACAGGACGATTCAGAAAGCTTTCGTTCATCTCCACTAATTTCGTTTTCTGCTTTAGAAGCACCAGAAAATCCATTGCATCAAGTTCTTCTAAACCTTTATGTTTTCTGATCGCATTCAATGCTGCTTTGAGAAAGTATGAATTGTTCACACCCGGAATTTCCAGCGGATATTGAAACGCCAGGAATAACCCTTCCCGCGCTCTTTCTTCCGGACTCATTTGCAGTAAATCTTTTCCCTGATAGTGTATTTGTCCCTCGGTAACGGTATAAATATCACGCCCCGCCAGCACTCCTGCAAGCGTGCTTTTTCCGGAGCCATTTGGACCCATGATTGCATGAACTTCACCGATATTGACTTTCAGATTGATCCCATGAAGAATCTCATTCCCGTTTACATTTGCATGCAAATTTTTAATTTCTAACAAATCCATTTTTCCTATCCTTATTCAAAGGCATTTTGTGATCTGGTGATTTAATGATTTGGTGATTTGGTGATTTAATAAGTTGACAATTATTAAATCGAAAA
>CAZYAM010000004.1:36623-51917 GCA_964645575.1 uncultured Ignavibacteriaceae bacterium | reverse complement strand
AAATCGAAAACCGTTCATTTACCCAATACTTCCTTCCAGGCTCACTCCCAGCAGTTTTTGTGCTTCGACTGCAAATTCCATCGGTAATTCATGAAAAACTTCTTTACAGAATCCGCTTACAATCATATTGACTGCGTCTTCTGCAGAAAGGCCCCGCTGTTTGCAATAGAAAATTTGATCTTCGCCTATTTTCGATGTAGTAGCTTCATGTTCAGCTTTTGACGATGTATTTTTCACTTCGATGTAAGGGAAAGTGTGCGCACCGCACTTATCGCCCATAAGAAGTGAATCGCATTGTGAATAATTGCGTGAATTGACAGCATTTTTTTTCATCTCAACAAGTCCGCGGTAGGAGTTTTGTCCATGTCCCGCCGAAATACCCTTCGATACAATCGTACTCTTCGTATTATTTCCGATATGGATCATTTTTGTCCCGGTATCCGCCTGTTGATAGTTATTCACAACTGCAACGGAATAAAATTCGCCTACCGAATTATCACCGATCAGCAAAACGCTCGGATATTTCCATGTAATAGCAGAACCGGTCTCAACCTGTGTCCATGAAATTTTTGAATTCACTCCGGCACACTTGCCGCGCTTCGTCACAAAATTATAAATACCGCCGCGGCCTTCTTTATCACCGGGATACCAGTTTTGCACAGTCGAATACTTTATACGCGCATTATCAAGCGCAACCAGTTCGACCACCGCGGCATGCAGTTGGTTGTTATCGCGTATAGGAGCCGTACATCCTTCAAGGTAGCTTACCTGTGCCCCTTCTTCCGCCACTATTAAAGTCCGTTCAAACTGGCCGGTATCTGCCGAGTTAATTCGAAAATAAGTCGATAATTCCATCGGACAGCGTACACCCTTTGGGATAAAACAAAATGAGCCGTCGCTGAATACAGCCGAATTCAATGCTGCAAAATAGTTATCGTTCGCCGGCACAACGGAACCCAGATATTGTTGCACGAGTTCCGGATGTTCCCTAACAGCTTCGGAAAAAGAACAGAATATTATTCCGAGTTCTTTTAACTTTTCTTTAAATGTTGTAGCAACAGAAACACTGTCGAATACGGCATCAACCGCTACACCTGCAAGCCATTCCTGTTCACGCAGAGGAATGCCAAGTTTATCATATGTCCGAAGCAATTCCGGATCAACATCCGAAAGGTCCTTCAAAACGGACTTTTGCCTGGGTGCAGAATAATAGATAATTGCCTGATAGTCTATCGGCGGGTATTTCACATTAGCCCAGTTCGGCTCTTCCATTTTTAACCAATGCCTGTATGATTTTAATCGCCATTCCAAAAGCCAATCAGGTTCCTCCTTCTTGTGCGAAATAAACCGAATAATATCTTCACTCAAGCCCGGAGGAGCTGCATCCGCTTCTATATCCGTCACAAATCCATATTTGTATTCTTGTGAGGCAAATTCTTCTATTTCATTCTTTTCTGAATTCATAAAATTAAAATATTTTTCCTCTTTACATAATCTGATCCAGTGTCGTGCTATCCAGAAGTGCATCAAGATTGTGCTGCATTTTACCCAAAGGTTTGCGGATCGTGCACGTATCGTAGAGAGAACAATTCTCTTTACCCTCGGCGTAACAATCCGCAATGCTAACTTTCTCTTCTTCTATAGCATGAACGATGTGCGAAACTTGAATTTGTTCAGGACTTTTAACCAGCGAATATCCGCCCCGCATTCCCTGCGTGGACACTATTACTCCGGATTTTGTAAGCTTCTGTAAAATCTTTGCAAGAAGTTCGTAAGGAATACTATATGCGGCTGCAATCTCCTTCGTTGTAAAAATTTGAACATTCGGATTCATCGCCATATGACGAAGCGCGATAAGAGCATATCCCACTTTTTTAGAAAGCTGAAGCATAAATACGACTATTCCGGTCTTATATTATCCCAAAAATAAAGAGTCCTGCAAAATGACCCTATAATATTAATATCGCAATTTTTTACTCAAGAAACAAATCATTCCGGATTTCCTGTTCTGAATCATCTTTGAAGAACAGACATTATTCCGTAATTTACCGTTATATGGAAGCACTTCAAACAGTCGATTTAACCAAGATTTATCGAACCGGCCTGCTCAAAAGAAAGAACATCACAGCACTTGAAAAAGTTTCTATTTCTGTGGATCAGGGAACCATTTTCGGACTGCTTGGGCCTAATGGTGCAGGAAAGACAACATTTGTAAAACTTCTGCTGTCTATTGCACTCCCGACATCGGGAACAGCAACAGTTCTCGGCCATTCCATTGGACAGCGTGCTCTTAAAGAACATTGCGGTTATCTTCCGGAAAGTCATCGTTATCCGGGATTTCTTACAGCATTAGATACTCTTGTTTTTTTCGGCAGGTTAAACGGACTGCGGGAATCTATGTTGAAAGACAAAGCAAAGTCTTTACTCGAATTGGTAGGATTAAAAGACTGGGCAAAAGTCAAGACTAAGAAATTTTCCAAAGGAATGCTTCAAAGACTCGGACTTGCACAGGCACTCGTTAACGACCCAAAATTATTGTTTCTTGATGAACCTACAGACGGCGTCGATCCAATCGGCCGCAAGGAAATTCGAGATATCCTTTTGAGATTAAAAGGAGAAGGCACTACTATTTTTCTAAATTCCCATTTGCTTTCCGAGATAGAAATGATTTGCGATAAGGTGGCGATTTTAAATAAAGGAATTGTAGTACGCACCGGAACAATTTCAGAACTAACAGCGCAAAAGCTGATATACAATATTCAATTATCTGCACCGATATCTGAAGATCTTAAGGTAAGTCTGGGCCATAAGCATTTCTCACTTGAATTCAAAGAGACAAGTCTACTTGCTGCATTAAAAGACAAATCGGAACTCAATTCGATCATAGATACTCTTCGCGCCAATGGAGTTGGAATCGAAAGTATGGAACAGCAAAAAACATCGCTTGAGGATTACTTCATTCAGCTTTTAAAAGGAGAAAACGAGCAGTGAGATTCTGGGGCATGTTTCGATTTACAATCGGCGAGACCATCCGAAGAGGAACACTCATTTTCTATTTCTGTGTCGCTACCTGCTTCTTGATATTCTTTTCACTGGCTATAGGCCATTCGCCCGACAATCCCGGCGTAATCACAATATTCGGTTCGGAATTCGCACACGAGTCACTGCCGGAATTGAATGTCGTCGAATTTATTCTTATCCAATTACATTCATCGTCCGTATTCTGGATTATTCTTTTCGGTATCTTCGGTGTCGCAGGGCTTATTCCAGGCATGCTTGAAAAAGGCACTATTGATCTTTTTCTCAGTAAACCGCTTGCCCGTGCCGAGTTGTTGATGGCGCGTGCTCTCGGTGCCACAGCCGGTATTGCAGTAAACCTTATTTATTTTTTCGTCGGCATCTGGTTAATTTTCGGCTTGAAAGCCGGTGTGTGGCATTGGGGATTTCTCTCATCTGTCATATATGTGGTCTATGCCTTCGCCTGTTTCTTTTCTATTGTTGCTATTGCCGGATTGATTACTCGAAGCGCCGGATTTTCGATTTTGATCGCATTTTCTTTCGCTTTAATTTCCTGGGGACTCGAATTAAGGGAAAAATTATTTTACCTCCTCTGGGATAATCCGGTTTATCACCGGCTGCTTGATGCATTTTATTATCTTACCCCACAGCTAAATGCAATGCTCGCAAATTCTTCACGTGTGATCGGGAAAGATCCGCTTACACCCTATTCAGCAGAATTCACATTTATGCCGTTTATATACTCGCTCTTTTCTGCATCTCTTCTATACGGCCTTTCTATCTGGTATTTTTCGCGTCAGGATTATTAAGAATATCCTTTTTTGTATATTTCTTATTGAGTCTTTTCTTGTGCTTCAGGATTCATATATATCGCTTGTGTACTGAAGATTCCATCGAAATAGGGAATTTTACCGCAAAAAGTGAGAAAAATTAGGCGAGATTTTTTATGATTTGTGATCTCAGACACAAATAAGAGTTTTTTCTATATATATATTTAATTGGAGTTTTTGGAATGAGTATAAAATCCAAATTCCAAAGTCTTCATGTTAAAAGTTGATTTTAACCTTTTTTTTTATACCTTGTAAGAACTTAGTTATCAAAAGAGAGCGATATTGCCATGTTTAAATGGTTATCGTTAATCCACTATAAATAAGCCCCTTTCACTACATATCAACTTTATAGGATATATACAGCCATGAAAACCTTTTTTTCTATATCTGTTGGGAAAATAATTTTCACGCTCTTTCTGATCGTTATTTTCTCGACACATATTTTTTCACAAACTTCCGAACACACCTTCCCGACACTAAATCCTGATACAATGTCCACACGAGGACCGGCATATACTTATTCATTCGACGTTTCCAGTCTTCCGGCAACGGAATATAACTATGTCACCGTCACAGCCCATTTCGAACCCGGAGCTGTGCCACCAGCGGATGACTGGTCACAGTATATGTTCATGAAACTCAGTGATGGAAATGGAACTACCTATTGGGATTCTACCATAGCAACCTCTGGTGTACTGCCGGGAAGTGGCGCCACTGATCTCACTTGGCAGGGAACGATGTCACCGAGCACGTATCAAGGCGGCACAACTTTGGAGATCAAGTTCGTAGCTCCACAGGACGATGCAGGTGGCCCCTATCTCTCGATTCTGAGTAATGTCGTTGTCACAATCCGCCAAACAAATAACATTATCTCTGGTAATGCGGGAATAGTCGGAGTTACACTTAGTTATACAGATGGTACACCCAAAACGGCAACTAGTGGCGCCGATGGAAGCTACATTTTCACTATATCAAACAACTGGTCAGGGACAGTAACACCATCGAAAAGCGGGTACACATTTTCACCTACCGACAGGACTTATGTAAATATTAATGCAAATCAAACAAGTCAGGATTATACAGTAACTCCAATAACGTACACTATCTCAGGTAATGCAGGCGTTGCAGGAGCAACTCTAAGTTACACCGATGGAGCACCCAAAACTGCCACTGCAGACGGCGTCGGTGATTATTCTTTCAGTGTATCATACAACTGGTCGGGAACAGTGACGCCATCGTTGACAGGTTACACATTTTCCCCTATGAATAAAACTTATGCAAATATTATCGTAAATCAAACAAATCAGGATTATACAGCGACTCCGATAACTTACACTATCTCAGGCAATACGGGTGTTGCCGGAACGACTCTGAGTTACACCGATGGAACGCCAAAAACTGCAACAGCAGATGGAAGCGGCGATTATTCATTCACAGTCTCATACAACTGGTCAGGAACAGTAACGCCATCATTAACGGGCTACTCATTCTCCCCTACGGACATAACATACACAAATGTGCTGGCCAATCAGACTAGTCAGAACTATACAGCGACTCCGACTGTTATGACATACACAATCTCGGGTAATGCAGGTATTGCAGGGGCGACTTTAAGTTACACTGACACGACGGCGAAAAGTACTACAGCCGATGGAAGCGGCAATTACTCATTCATTGTCTCAAACGACTGGTCGGGAACAGTAACACCGTCAAAGACCGCATATTCATTTTCACCTGTGAGCAGAACATATTCGAACGTTCTGGCAAATCAAACAGGTCAGGACTATGTAGCGACTGCAATAACATACACAATCTCGGGGAACGCAGGAACAACAGGTGCGATAATCAGCTATACTGACGGGACACCTAAAACTGTCACAGCCGATGGAAGCAGCAATTACTCATTTATCGTCCCAAACAGCTGGTCGGGAACTGTAACACCGTCAAAAAGCGGATATTCATTTTCACCTGTAAGTAAAACATATTCGAGCGTTTCAGCAAATCAGACAGATCAAAATTATACAGCAATTCTGAATTCCCCTGTTGCTAAACCTGCAACTAATATACTCACGATAAGTTTTAATGCCAACTGGTCCGCTGTACCGGGCGCTACCGATTATCGTCTTGATGTTGCGACAGACAGCGGATTTACTGCTCCGCTATCTACGTATACTGATCTCAACATTGATAATGACACAACGTATACTGTCTCGGGATTAACAGCGGGGACTAAGTACTTTTACAGAGTGCGGGCATACGACGGTATTAACACGAGCAGCAATTCGAATATCATATCCTGTGTCAGTAATCAAACATCAGTGTTATCAACCGATTTGCCAACGCATTTCGGTCTTGACCAGAACTATCCTAATCCGTTCAATCCTTCGACTACAATCAATTATCATATTTCGAATGCGTGTTATGTGATGTTGAAAGTATATGATATACTTGGGCACGAAGTAGCAATGCTCGTAGACGGAGTGAAGAAAGTGGGCTCTTACTCGGCCACCTTTGATGGTGAGCGATTTACTAGTGGTATCTACATTATTCGATTAATTGCCCGCTCTGAAGAAGGAAAGTCATTCGTTCAAACGAAGAAAATGTTGTTATTAAAATAATTACGTAACAGTTCACGTCAGCCATCCGCTGTTCATTTGGTGGAAGGCAGGTACACCTGTATACAGTGTAGGCAAGTAAGATGATAAGAAAGCCCGATTCTAGAAATCTGGAATCGGGCTTTGTGTTTTAACAGGCGTTTTCACATTGTATATTCCCGTTTGAATGTGATACTATTTCTGCCTACCTTTTTCTTAAATTAAGAGGGACTTATGAAAATCGGAATAACATGTTACCCGACGTACGGGGGCAGCGGTGTTGTAGCAACGGAACTTGGCAAGGCCCTTGCCAAACGAGGCCATTCCGTGCATTTTATCAGTTATTCGCTGCCGATGCGTTTGAGCGGATTTCAGGAGAATATCGTATATCACGAAGTTGAAATGGCAAACTATCCGCTTTTTGATTTCCCTCTATACACACTGGCATTAGCAAGCAAGATGGTGGAAGTTGCGCGGTATGAGAAACTCGATCTTTTTCACTGCCATTACGCACTCCCGCATGCCACGAGCGCATATCTTGCCCGGCAGATACTGAAGGATACCGATATTAAGATTATAACGACTCTGCATGGGACAGATATCACGCTTGTCGGACTTGAACCAAGTTTTCTTGCAATTATGAAATTCAGCATCGAACAAAGCGACGGCGTTACGGCGGTCTCGCGATTTCTTAAGGAAAAAACATTAACTAATTATAATATCAACAAGGAAATCGAGGTTATTCCGAACTTTATTGATATTGAAAAATATAAAAGAAATCCTGCCACAAAATTCTGCACGAACTGCGCTCCGCAAGGCGAAAAAGTACTTATGCATACGTCAAACTTCCGCCCGGTAAAACGCGTCGCCGATGTTATACGAATTTTCAACAAGGTCCAGAAAAAAGTACCGAGTGTTCTTGTTCTTATCGGAGACGGACCGGATCGTTCGCAGTGTGAAATACTCTGCCGCGAACTCGGAATTCAGAAAAAAGTACGATTCCTCGGAAAACAAATGGAATTGGTACCAATTCTTTCCACAGCAGATCTCTTTCTGATGCCGAGCCAATCTGAAAGTTTCGGATTATCCGCACTCGAAGCAATGGCCTGCGAAGTACCTGTTATTTCATCGAGTGTGGGCGGATTGCCCGAGCTTCAGATACATGGCGAGACAGGATTCATTGCCGAGATAGGCGACATTGACCGGATGGCGCGCTACGCTATCGATCTGCTCACAAATTCATCAAAGCATGCGCTGTTTGCAGAAGCGGCCCGCAAACGGGCTATTGAATTTGAATCATCCAAGATCATTGCTCAATACGAACAGCATTATGAAAGGATTCTTGGCATTAGCGGCAGTTCTGGAAAGTAATAAGACAATAATATCCTTACTCAGGAGAATCAGTCAGGACTGAGCTTTGCATATTTGACTATAAGATTCTTTCTGCCGTAATCATCAAATAGTACAATCGCTTTTTGAGCTTCACCTCTGCCGGTTACTTCCATTACACGGCCGCGCCCGAAAAATTCATGTTTTACGATAATCCCGCGCTTGATCTCGAAATGTTCTTGAGATTCTTTTTCATAATCCGGCATTATATCATTAAAATACGCCGACCCTTCTTTTGCTTTCTGACGGGCATGTCGTTTTGCGGCTGTTTTCAATTTGTCAAATTCAAACAGATGAGTATCTGACGGTTGTTTCAGGATATGCCTGGCAATTCGCTCAATGTTTTCAGCACCTAATTCAGACAGGAACCTGGATTCACTCGGATATACGATATCGCCAAAACGATAACGCAGGTTTGTATAAGTAATGTAAAGTTTCTGCATTGCCCGGGTTATTCCGACATAAAAAAGCCGCCTCTCTTCTTCCACATCTGTAGATTCAAGCGTACTCGAATAGAACGGGAGAAGCCCCTCTTCCAATCCTGCAATAATCACAACCGGAAACTCAAGTCCCTTTGAAGCATGCAGAGTCATTAGCGTAACGGAATTTTGTTCTTCCTCCCATGTATCTATATCGGACACAAGCGCGACTTCTTCGAGAAACAATTCGAGTGTTGCATCCGGTTTCTCATGGCTGAATTCAGATATAGCCGAAAGCAGTTCCTGCACATTCTCCCACCTGCCTATCGATTCAGCGGTCCGCTCTTCTTTGAACATAGTTAGAATGCCCAGTTCATCAACAAGCGAGCGGGCAAGTTCGCTGAATGTCATTTGCGCGCGCAGCGACTGGTATTTTTCAATTAACATTCTGAATTGTGTGAGACTGGTCTTAGCCCGATCCGTCAGATCGGCAATTTCTTCAACTCTCTTCAGCGAATCGAAAAAAGAAATAGAGTGCTGGCTGCTGAACTTGCGGACACGTTCTATAGTAACATCGCCGATTCCGCGTGCCGGATAGTTAATAACACGCATCAAGCTTACTTCGTCTGTAGGATTCACCAGCAGCCGCAAATAAGCAAGTACATCTTTAATTTCCTTTCGTTCGTAAAAACGCACACCACCGATGATTTCGTAAGGAATCGTATTTTTCCTGAATGCCTCTTCCAGTGCACGGGACTGGGCATTTGTCCGATATAAAACGGCAAAATCTTTAAGATCAAGTTTACGCCTTTGACTCTCTTGCTGAATAGCACGAACTATTTTGCTTCCTTCCTCATGATCATCTGCACATTGAATAATTGTCACAGGCTCGCCTAACGGATTGGCAGTCCACAAATTTTTCTTCAATTGTTCCTTGTTGAAGTGAATAAGCTGATCCGCAACAGATATGATCGATTTTGTAGAGCGGTAGTTTTGCTCCAGGCGAAAGAGCTGGCAGTCTGAAAAATCCTTCTGAAAATCAAGAATATTGCGAATATTGGCTCCACGGAAAGAATAAATGCTCTGGGCGTCATCGCCTACAACCGATATATTGCGGTACTTGGCCCCAAGAAGCTGAATAACCCGATATTGTGCGCGATTCGTATCTTGAAACTCATCCACCAGAATAAACTTGAATCGATCCTGATATTTTTGCAGTACTGTTTTTTTCTTCTCGAAAAGTTCAATCGGTTTGATCAAAAGATCGTCGAAATCCATTGCATTGCTTTGTTCAAGAGTTTTTTGATATTCAGCATAGATGAGCGCCGTCTTTTCATCAAAAAGATCGCGTGCAAGCTCTGCATATTTACGGGGCGACAGATATTGATTTTTTGCATTGCTCATACGTGAACGAACTGCAACCGGATTGAACTGCTGTGTCGGCAGATTTAATTTTGTCATTACCTTTTTTACGGCACTGAGTGAATCATCGGAATCATAAATGGTAAAAGCAGGCGTATACTTAAGATGCATGCATTCTTTACGAAGAATCCGTGCGAACATGGAATGGAATGTACCCATCCAGAGACTGCCTGCTTCATTGCCTTTCAGCTTGATGATCCGGTTTTTCATTTCGTTTGCGGCTTTGTTCGTGAACGTAAGCGCCATAATTTGATATGAAGGCACGCCGCACTCCATGAGATAAGCAATGCGATAAGTAAGCACTCGTGTTTTCCCGCTGCCGGCCCCTGCAATAATTATGACCGGGCCGTTTACGGCTTTCACTGCTTCAACTTGAGCTGGATTAAGATCTTCGAGAAATTTCATTACAATGGAAATTTATATATAACAAAATATTAATGATAAATTGCTCGGAGGGCAAGGAAAAGCTGCAAAAATCTTTTTAATAATTTAACAGCAAAAAGCTAAAAAGAACATCCGAGAAAAAGATACAACGTAATTCAAACAGGCAAAGCTCCTTCAAGCCGAAGGAGGAATTCCTTGGTCTTCAACCCTGCCGTGTAACCGATAAGTCTTGAATTCGATCCTACAACCCGGTGACATGGAATAACAATCGGCAGCGGATTCGAACCGTTCGCTTTCCCTACTGCTTGAAATCCGCGCTGCATCCCAATTCGCTTTGCAAGTTCTTTATAAGTAATTGTTTTCCCGTAACGGATTTTTTTTAATTCCTGCCAAACACGGCGTTGGAATTCTGTTCCTATCGGATTAAGACGACTGTGAAACTTTACAAGCCGCCGGTCAAAGTATCGGTTTAATTCATCGATAATCTGACGATTCTTTGTCGATGTTTCGATAAATTCAGCATCTGCAAATCTTTTCTGCAGCCATGCCATAAATTCCTTCTTCGTCTGTGCGGGAATACTAATCTTGCAGACACCCGATTTTGTTGAGGCGATGTGAATTGTACCAATTTTTGAATTGAAGGAAGTACAGTAAATTTTTATCATTGCTTTGATAAACTTCCCCAAACAGGTTCGACTTTCATACGCTTTTTTTAATTGACCTGATACTGATTTATACTGATTCAATATGAAAAGAAGCCAGCCCAAATCCGAAAAAGTATAACCAAAAGGTTCCTGAAAGGCAAGCACTCTTAATAATCTAATATTTTTTTTTAGAAAATATCTTGACAGGACTTAGAAAAATGCCTTTGCTTCCATCCGGGCAAAATGGACCGGTGTACGCCCTCCCTCACTACGACCGCTATAATTGATAGACAGCTGTAAATTTCTGGTAATACGATAATCGAATATCAATTGCCAAAGATAGCTCTGTCCTACTGCCTTTCCTTCTGTGAATTCATACGGCAAGGCCTGTGTCGGATCTTTAATATTGGTTAAAACGACTTCTTCACGTTTTACCTCTGCATGCAGCTGTCCTTCACCGGGGAAAGATTTAACAATCCTGATGCCTTCTTCATTTATATCGGCCGTTGCTTTTATTCCGCTAAAATAATCAGCTATCTCAGTTACACCAAAATTAAAGCCAATTTCCCAATTTAATACCGGTCTGTATGAAAAGTCTGATAACAGGGCGTTGGAAACCAAATCTCGTTCGCGTGCTGATGCCGGTGATGCGGCAACTTGGTCCGTTTTATTGATAAAATTGGTTTGATTACCGATTTCTTTTACCAGTTGTGAACGCACACGAATCGATCTCTCCTGTTTATAACTCTCTTCTACTCCCGAAACGTACTGCGTCAGTCCGTATTGCTCGCTGTAGCGAAATCGAAATGATAAATCCGAATTATTCTCAAAAAGAAAAACATCCTGCGTTATTTGCTGTGAACCGGCGATAGTTGTCTGATTATTTAAAAAATGGGAAAAGTTTAACAAATAAATCTGTTTTGTATCCGTTTCTTTGTTTTTTTCGTCCACACGCAAGTATGTTTCGGCCGAAATCGCACGCAGTCCCTTGTTGAGCCATCCCGACGAAACCGGAATGAGACGAGCAAGCTGAAATCGAAATCGAATACTCGCCTTAAGATCTGCAACCGGATACAACTGATCACTCGGAAGATAGACAACGATATAATCACCGTCAAATCGCGTGAGTTCGAAATCATTTTCATCAACAACGCCGTTGCTGTTATTATCGCCTAAATATCTATAATTGCCGCTGCCCGGGGTAACTCTGATAAATATTCTCTCCAATCGGGCAGAACGCTGATTAGAAAATTCATAATAAAGATCGGTTTCGATACTCCGCTGGAAAGGAGTAAAACGTGTCTGTGACCTGACGAGGACGGCATCTGAATTCAGATTTCCACGCTGCTTAAAATCATCGGTAAATCCAACATTTCGAATACTCAAAGAGAGCGAGCTCGAAATCAGCTGGTAATTATTGAGCTGCCATGTATAAAGCTGCGTAACCGACCGGGAAGCCCGGTGCAGACAGCCGACGTACGCACTATCTTCCGTTCGAAATTGTAATTCAGCCGATAAAGCCATCTTTACAAATTCTGCCGTCCTCAACGAAGGCGCAATTTCCAGATAGCGAAAACTTCCCTGATTTAAAGAATCGCTTCCGGCGGGTGTTTCTAAACGATTTTCTGCTTCAAAATGAAAGCCCGGATGCCAGCCAGAAATTTCGTATCCTGCCGTACCGCGCTGCCTTATCCAATGCGATTTATCCTTTAAAAACTTATTTGAGGTGTTGATATCTTCTATTTCGTATTTTGTTTTCGGCAGGCTGCTGTCGGCAAGTTCCAGAGATAGCTGCGTTCTTGCAGAATATATTTCACCCGGACGATCCAGTGTTCCATATGTTATTGTACCTTTAATACTTTGTACCGGATGATACGCAAAAGATAATTCTCGAATTTCCTCGTCAGTTTCTGCCGTTTCGGTAAGATTCCATTTTCTGTTGAACTCCACCTCATTTACACGATCCAGTGCAAAAAAGCGCCTATCCGTGAACCGTTCAGAAAGACCGATATCGAGTTCACCTATATTCGTTTTACCGATACGTAATTGTTTCGGATTATAGCGAGCTGCAAAAGTGAATGCACTGCCTTTTAAACTGCTGCATTCTTGGTTGGAGAATCTGTTACGGTCAAAACGACTCATTGCATATTCTCCTGAAACTGAAAAATCCGAACTGACAGATGCCCGGCCGTTTATATCAACGACTTGATGGAGCTGCGGCATCGGTAAGAACCGGAACGGAAGATAATCACCCTGGCCGATTCCGGCAAAGCGGAATTGTCCTGCCGCGATACGTATATATCCGGCAGAATCAGCGGGCATATCATCCACAGGTGAAAAAGAGACTAAATATAACGCAAGCGAATCATCGGGAGAATATTTAAGTATAGAAAAATGTCTGCCGGCGATAAGAGTGTCATATAGAATGTATTGTCCTGCGCTGCTGTCCACCTTAACGATACCGGAGATAGACGCTTTCATACGATCAGCTCCGCTTTGGCGAAGAATTGCGCGGGTCGAATCGTTTAACGAAAAATCTATCGGTGAATCCGGATCATCCGCTTCCTGAGCAAACGAAACATTCAGATTTAAATTCTTGCCGAATGCTTTGCTGCTTACAGAGCCTGCAACGAGATTACGAACAAATTGCTGGTCTGAATATTCAAAATCTACCGTAATACGTGATGCAGCAGTGATCAGCCTTTTGCTGGAGAACGTCAATTCACCGCTGGAATAGTCAATGGTATAATCATTTACTTCTCCTCGAGTCAATAATTCACCGTCATAATATACTTTCTCACTGCCTGCAATGATAATAAGGCGATTCTCTCCATTATTACCGGCAAGACGGTATGGACCCTGAACACCTTCCAGTCCTTGAAATTGATTGGTGGCATATTTTCCCCGTGCAGTTGCACCGGTAATGGACATTGCGCCGTCGATATCGGACCCGCCGATGCGATCAAAGGACGCAGTACCACGGGCACCTTGAAGTTTGCGATTCAGCCTGCCGAACTCGCCTCCTTCTTTTTGGTCAATTTGGATATTAAAATCTCCAAGAGTTGCAGAGTAACGAGGATACGTGATTTCGATATATACCTTATCAACCTCCTGCAGAGTTTTTGTAGTACCCTCCGGCTGGAGAGGTGAATTCTCATCCGTAAGTGCTGCCGTCACATCGACATCTTGAGCAAGTTTGCCTGCAAGCTGCATACGAAATCCGGAATTCAATGAGAGGCCACGATTAGAACCGATGGAAAATCCGCGTACAATCGATCCGCTCTTTTGAAGACCTGACCCAAAAAAATCATCTGAAAAAGGCTGGGCGGATGAAGGCACAATAATTGTTTTCTCCTTTCCAATAGAATCCCGGCGGATTTCAATTTGCCGAAGCGAATATTCACGTTTGAAGTTTAAAGGAAGCACGCGGTACGTTACCATCATCTTATGATTTAGCGAATCGGTAAATAACGAATCGATAATTTTTCGATGAAAAAGAATCTGCCCGGACCGATAATTTATATTGAAGTCATGCTGTCGTTCCAAGTACCGCAATGAGTCAATTGTTATCTGTTCGCTTCCCTCAATAATGAATTCATTAGATAATTGATAAAGCGTATCTGATATCTGAAGATTAAATATTTGAGAATGCTGATTTAAGACCGGGAAGGTCTTTGACATCTGCGCAGAAACAGGCAATGAAATAGATACTAAGAGGAATATTACAAAAGCAAGCAGATGCTTCATTGATTACATTGAGAATATGAAAGAATGTCCCAATATCCTATAAGCATCCTTTAGAAATGATAATGCATACAACACATAAGTTAAGAACTCATAATCTCCTCCCGGCAGGGAGGAGATTATGAAATAGTTCTTAGCAGATTTTAAACACTCACTTGATACGATCTCTTAAAACGCCACCCCGCCGCCAAAATAGAGTATTGGCGGAAATTGAATATCATAATATTCGTTGCCGCCGACCGGCTGAGACAAGAAACCTATCTCAACAAACGGGACTATGGAAGAGCTTGTTGTAAACTGTACTTCAACTGTAAGGTTTAGTCCCATCGCATCGATTTTATCCATAACAATGACATCCGAACTTTGCATGCGATAACCGATATTTAGTCCAATTTTTAATACCGATTTTCCATCTGCAAGCGAGAAACGCGGTTTTATTGATCCGCCAAACTCGATTATTGTAGCACCCTCACTTGAGCCCTCCGTTGAAACGGGTGAGAAATTCACATAAGCACCTACTCCCAATTTTTCCAAAATGTATTCATCATAAAAGGCTCTTAAAAGCAAACCGCCTTCCTTCTCTGGTCTCATACCTCCGACGCTAATTTCACCGCTAAGCCAGTAAGCAGCAGTTATGCCTACGTCACGGTCACGCATCATCAGGCCTTTTCGAGTTTTACCGGATGGAAATGATGGCCTCGATTCTTTGGCCATTTTTTTGATATCGGAATATTTAATCGTAAAAATAGATCCGTCTCTTGTTTCGATTTTGATATAATCGTTCGGTGCATTTTCAATAATAATTCCTTTCCGAACGTCCCCGTTATTTAAATATACTACATCGATTTTT
>CAZYAM010000004.1:31694-36523 GCA_964645575.1 uncultured Ignavibacteriaceae bacterium | reverse complement strand
ACGCAATCTGAAGATTGCGACTACCATTGCCAATTCGATTTTTCAGATGTGTAATCTTTGAGGGGATCTTAATACGTAGGCATAAAACATCAAGTGCCGAAGGGGGGACTCGAACCCCCACTCGGTTTGAGCCAAACTGGATTTTGAGTCCAGCGCGTCTACCAATTCCGCCACTTCGGCATCTCTGTTTGATTAAATATATCAAGGAATCATTTTTGAAACAAGGCTTTTCTTCCGGCTGATTTTTTGACTTTGCAGGCATATTTGGATAAATTTGTATATAGAAAAAAAAATATGACTGAATGCATTTTTTGTAAAATAATATCCAGAAAAATACCTGCTGAAATCCTGTTCGAAAACGATCACGTTATCTCAATCCTCGATATTAATCCGATTCATTTCGGCCATGCACTTATACTGCCGAAAAAGCATTGCAGAGATTTCCTGGATTTGCCTCCCGAGTCATATCATCATATTTTACAGGCAGCCAAAATAGTAACAAAAGCGCTGGTTCAAAGTCTGCATCTTGAAGGATACAATCTTTTCTCCAATAACGGCACGATTGCCGGACAGTCGGTGTTTCACTTTCATCTTCACGTCACGCCTCGATATGCAGACGATAACATTCGTTTCATTCTGAAACTCAAAGAGTACTCGGACGGCGAGATGAAACATTACGGGGAAATTATTCGGCATCACATTCAACAACAATCATAAAAGAAATCAAAGAATAACAATGACACAATTCGTTCAAGTTACTCCGCCGGCTGAGGGTAAGACAATATCTATTCACAACGAGAAGTTGATAGTCCCCAACCATCCTATCATACCTTTCATCGAAGGTGACGGCACCGGGCCTGATATATGGCGCGCATCCCGGCGGGTCATAGACTCGGCCGTCGAAAAGGCTTACGGCAGATCAAAAAGGATCGCATGGTTTGAAGTATTTGCTGGTGAAAAAGCAAATGAAGTCTACGGGCCAAATACCTGGCTGCCCGATGACACAATTGAAGCATTCAAACAATACCTCGTCGGCATTAAAGGCCCGCTGACTACACCTGTCGGAGGCGGTATTCGTTCTTTGAATGTAGCACTCCGCCAGATCCTCGATCTTTATGTCTGCTTGCGGCCTGTTCGGTGGTTCACCGGAGTCCCTTCCCCCGTCAAGCATCCGGAACAAGTCGATATTGTCATCTTTCGCGAAAACACGGAGGATATCTATGCAGGAATCGAATACCAGAGCGGCACACCGGATGCGCAAAAAGTGCTGGACTTCATTGCGAAGGAATTCCCGAAACAATTTACAAAAATCCGATTCGGTACAAAACAAAGTTCGGAAGATTTTTGGAAATTAACCGACACACAAAGCCTTTCAAATGATATTACTGTCGGAATCGGAATCAAACCGGTCAGTTATTCCGGCAGCGTCCGCCTCATTCAAAGTGCCATTAATTATGCAATCATAAACAATCGCAAGAGTGTTACGCTGGTGCACAAAGGGAATATAATGAAATTCACCGAAGGCGCTTTTCGCGATTGGGGTTATCAGATTGCAAAACGATATTTTAGAGCAGAAGAAATCGAAAGCGGGCCATGGTGCCGTATTCCGGAAGGAAAACCGGGAGCCGGCATCGTTATTAAAGATGCAATTGCAGATATCACTCTCCAACAGGTGCTCACCCGCCCTGAGGAATTTGACGTTATTGCGACGTTGAACCTTAACGGCGATTATCTTTCCGATGCGCTTGCTGCTCAAGTAGGAGGAATCGGCATCGCTCCGGGCGGCAACATTAATTATGTCACAGGTCATGCCATCTTCGAAGCTACACACGGTACTGCACCAAAGTATGCAAATCTTGATAAGGTGAATCCGGGTTCCGTCATTCTTTCCGGGGAAATGATGCTTCGTTATATCGGCTGGATAAAAGCTGCCGATCTTATCATTAAGGGATTAGAAAACACTATCAAATCCAAGACAGTAACATATGATTTTGCTCGATTAATGGAAGATGCCCGGGAAGTGAAGTGTTCGAAGTTCGGCGATGCGATTATTAAAAACATGGATTAATAATCCGGTTTAATTACCAATTTTCCACGTCTTTTTTGCATCCTTCAGAATTCACCATAAATTCCATTCCTTGAAAGACTCCGCATTTTTTTGTATTATTCATATATATACCAATTTTATATTATCAAAATAGAATGAACGAATTTTCAAAGCCCAATCCTCTTCAACAGGAAGAGAAAGAGATAGATGTATTGATTGATCAGCCTGCAAGGGTGATCCTGTACAACGACGAAGACCATTCCTTCGATGAGGTCATTGGGCAAATCATAAAAGCCACCGGTTACGACACAGTAAAAGCCGAAGCATTGACTTGGGAAGTCCATAATTCCGGCAAAGCGATGGTATTCGAAGGTGTTATGGACGAATGCCTTAAAGTATCGCATATACTGGAAGAAATCGCGCTCAATACACAGATTGAAGTATAATCTTCATGACCTCATCAGAAATTCGGGATAGCTTTTTAAAGTTTTTCAAAGAACATAATCATACTATTGTTCCAAGCTCTCCGGTTGTACCGTACAACGATCCTTCGCTTCTCTTCGCCAATGCAGGTATGAACCAGTTCAAGGATGTCTTTCTCGGCACCGGAAAACGCAGCTACTCACGTGCGGCTAATACTCAAAAATGCATCCGTGTAAGCGGAAAACATAACGACCTCGAAGAAGTCGGAAGAGATACATATCACCACACATTTTTCGAGATGCTCGGCAACTGGTCATTCGGCGACTATTATAAAAAAGAAGCTATCGAATGGGCTTGGGAGCTATTGACGAAAACCTGGGGACTCCCGAAAAACCGGCTCTGGGCAACTGTATATAAAGACGATAAAGAAGCCGAGCAAATATGGAGATCTGTAACCGAAATCGATCCGAATCACGTTCTCCGGTTCGGCGAGAAAGATAATTTTTGGGAAATGGGCGAGACCGGTCCATGCGGACCCTGTTCGGAAATTCATATTGACCGGACTCCTGACGGCACGGCAACCGCTTCAATGGTGAATGCGGGTATCGCGGAAGTAATGGAGATATGGAACCTCGTTTTCATCCAGTACAACAGAGACGATACCGGAAAACTTACTCCCCTGCCTGCGAAACATGTTGATACCGGAATGGGATTCGAACGTATGTGTGCCGTGCTTCAAGGAAAACAATCCAACTATGATACCGATGTCTTCCTTCCGATAATCAATAAGATCAGTGAAATTACAAATCAGCCGTACGATGACAAATTATCCGATAAAAAAAACCGGGATGCACAAAACGCAAAATCGGAAATCGGAAATCGGAAATCGAAGATTTCGGTTTCTCAATCGGAAATTGACACATCTATGCGTGTGATCGCCGATCACGTGAGAACATTAACCTTCGCCATCGGCGACAGCGCGATTCCGGGCAATGAAGGCAGAGGATATGTCCTGCGGCGAATTCTGAGGCGCGCAGCTCGTTTCGGACGCAATCTCGGCATGCACAAACCGTTCATTTACCAGCTGGTGCCGACTCTTGTCGATAAAATGAGTTATATTTTTCCGGAAATTAAAACAAATTATGTACATATACAGCGTGTAATAAAAGGTGAGGAAGAAAGTTTTAACACAACTCTTGATAACGGGCTAAAAATATTTGAAGAAATCGTTACCAAACCGGAAACAATGAAATCAAAAACAATATCCGGCGAAGATGCATTCAAGCTTTACGATACATTTGGATTTCCGCTTGACCTGACCGAGCTGATGACAGCCGAACGCGGATTGAAAGTTGATATCAAAGAATTCATTCAGTTGATGGAAGAACAAAAAAAGCGATCAAGAGATTCACATACTGAATCGCCGAGAAAGGCATCGACTGAAATTGAAGCCGAAATAATCAGGGGGAAAGAATCGGCGAAACAACTGAATACTTCTATATTCGAGAAACAATTTAAGTTTTTGGGATATGAATGCATGGAAACCGAATCGCCGATTCTCGCATCAAAGGATAATCTTGTTATTCTTGAATCCACTCCATTCTACGGCGAATCCGGCGGTCAGGTAGGCGACACCGGCGAACTTATCATCGGCAGTAATTCATTTACCGTGATAGACACGCAGAAAAATGGAAATGTTAATATCCATATTCTTGAGAAACAACTTCCCGATTCTTCTAAAAAGGTGACAGCAAAAGTCGATAAAGAACGCCGTCTTTCTATAATGAGAAATCATTCCGCAACGCATCTGCTTCACAATGCATTGCGCAGAATTCTCGGCACACACGTCCAGCAGGCCGGTTCATTTGTTGCACCGGATTATCTCAGATTCGATTTTTCGCATTTTACAAAACCGGGCGAACATGAGCTCGCCGATATTGAAGCATTGGTTAATGAAAAAATCAAAGAAAATATTCCGCGTACTCCGGGACTAAACAATATACCGTTTGAAGACGCCAAAAAGATGGGTGCATTGATGTTTTTTGGCGATAAATACGGAGAGCGCGTGAATGTCATTCAATTCGGAGATTTTAGTACGGAATTCTGCGGCGGGACACACGTGAACAATACCGGAGAAATTGGCTATTTTAAGATATGCGAAGAAAGCAGCATAGCCAGCGGTGTAAGACGCATTATAGCGGTAACCGGTACATATGCGCTTGATTATCTTAATAAACAAATACGCGACTTCCAGGCTGAATATGATTCAGCATATAAACAGCTTGAGGAAATATTCAAGCCGCAGATTAATGATCTGAAACAGCTGCCGCCTGTTCCAAATCAGGCCTCATCGGAATTA